>DASZUX010000596.1:0-15081 GCA_035547455.1 Chitinophagaceae bacterium | reverse complement strand
CTTAAAGTTGATAAACGTGTGCCTGTTGTTGTTGGCATTGGCGGCAACAATACTAAAGAACTGGTGCACGACCTGGAAACTTTTCCGCTGGAAGATGCAACTGCCGTGTTAAGCGCATCCCCTTATTACAGCAAGCCATCGCAGGAGGGGCTTTACCAGCATTATAAAGTACTGGCAGCCGCATCGCCAAAGCCACTGCTGTTGTATAATGTGCCGGGCCGTACCGGCAGAAACCTTGCAGCCCAAACTACGCTGCGGCTTGCCAAAGAGGTAGAAAATATAGCAGGTATAAAAGAAGCTACTGATGACATGGCGCAGTGTATGAAAATATTGCGCGACCGGCCGGAAGATTTTTTGGTAGTAAGTGGTGATGACGCACTGGTGCTGCCGCAGATTGCCTGTGGTATGGATGGTGTTATAAGCGTTGCTGCTAATGCACTGCCGCAATATTTTACCGAAATGGTACGCATGAGCCTGCGCGGTGAATTTAAAGAGGCCAGGGCGATAAACGATAACCTTATTGAAGCCTATGAACTGATGTTTGCAGAAAATAATCCTGCCGGCGTAAAAGCATTTATGGCGGATAAAGGCTTAATAAAAAATATTTTGCGCCTGCCGGTAACACCCGTAAGCAGGGAACTGCACAGGAAAATAAAAGACTATATAAACAGGTAAAAGCAGCCTTTGCAGGTTAATTGCCCGTGTGGAAAGATATTTCTTTAATCACTTCGTCCATATTGTTGGCGGCCTGCTGAATAAGGTTTATAATTTCAGCATTAAAAGGGTCGGTCTTGTCCTCGTAGTTAAAAAGGCTGGTAAGACCGAGTATATTGGCCATGTGGTTGCGTATTTTGTGTGATTGCAGCCAGGCTATTTGCCGTAACTGCCTGTTTTGCTGTTCAATCTTATCCTGGTAGCTTTGCTGCTCCGTAACATCTCTTGAAAAACAGGTTACAGCCACCACCTGGTCATTCCTGTCGCGCACAGGGTTAAAGCTTACTTCATCATAAGTAATTGTTTCACCATCATTTTCTATCCATGTTATTTTATACGGATCGCCTAAAAAGGCCCGCTCGTAATACTCCCGCCATTTTGCAAAAAGGTCGTTACTGTAATCTTCCGGTATTATGGCAGATACGGGCTTGCCTGTTAACTTTTCTACACGCTCCCAAAATGCTTTGTTCGCGGTAATAATGTTAAAGCCGGCGTCTATTGACCAGATAATATCTTTTGTGTTATTGATGATGGCCCCAAGGTTCTGGCTGTCAATAAACAGTTTTTCCTGTATCTGGCGTTGCTCGGTAATATCAAGAAAGAACACTGTAATACCTTCTTTAGTAGGATATGCATTTACTGACACCCAAATTTGCAGCGGAGCATAGTATTCCTGGAAATGTACCGGCTCTTTTTCATTCATTGCTTTTTGGTATTCAGCAAAAAACTTAAGGTATTTTGCTTCGGGAAAAACTTCCCAAAACGTTTTGCCAATCACGTCCTGCCGGGTACGCTGCAGCATACGCTCAAACTCTTTGTTTATATAAGTAAAGCGCCAGTTTTTATTCAATGCATAAAAGCCATCTGTAATACTTTCAAGAATGTTTTCAATCTCATTAACCTTTTCCTCCAGCGCACTTTCAATTTTTACTTCCTTGTCAATATTTATAGCAATGGCAAGCGTAGCAAAATTGCCGGCGTATGTTACCACGTTTGAAAAAACATGCACATTAACAATGCCGCCGCCTTTTTTTATATGCTTTAATATGCCTGCGTCATAGTAAGCAGTTGTGGAATCGCGGTTGAGATTGTAAAACGCCTGCATATCTTCCGGCGGCTTAATGTCCTTAAGTGTAAGCGAAAGAAATTCCTGCTTTGAATAACCGTATTGGGCCAGCGCAGCATTATTTGCATCCAGGAACAGCAGGGTTTCGTTATCAAAAATGTACATGGGACACGGGTTCATTTCAAACAAAAGGGTAACATCACCAAAGGAGGATATGGAATTTTTGTTCAGCATGCAGCCGGTGGTTTCTGAGAAATTGCACGGGAAGAATTACCTGTTCTAAAATTAAGCTGAAAAATCTATATTTTCAAACGGAGAATAATTTGCTGCCGTTTGTTTTTGCAAAGGGGTGATTATGAGTGTATTAAAATTAGCTTTGCCGGCAAGCCCCAGGATTACAGGGTATTAAATGGGTTTTTAGGCTGCCCGCTTTTAAGTGTAAGTACGGCCATGGTAAGCCTGCTTATGCAAACAAGCCTGTTTTGCTCATCTGTTATCTCAATATTCCAAACCTGTGTGGCGCTGCCTGTATGCACGGGCCTTGCGGTACCTGTAACCAGGCCGCTGCGTACCGGGCGTAAATGATTGGCGTTAATATCCAGCCCGACACATGCAAATTTTGCCGGGTCAACAACAAGGTTGGCGCCAACACTGCCAAGGGTTTCAGCCAGCACCACCGAAGCGCCGCCATGTAAAAGCCCCATAGTTTGCGTGGTGCGGTTATCTACAGGCATAGTACCCTGCAAATAATCGTTGCCGAGCTGTGTAAACATAATGCCAATATGCCCAATCATATTATTATGGCTAAACTGCTGTACATCGTTTACAGTATAATCTCTAAACCAAATGCCTGCCATACCAAAGCATCAATTTTAATTATTTATACAGTGTTACATGCCTGTTACATAACTGGCATACCCCACATTTTCGTACAATTTTGCCAGGCGGTGCGCGTGCTCATCGTAGGCGCTTTCAAACAGCTCAACAGCACGCTCATTGCCTACTATTGCCCCGCTGCTAAGTACCTTAGGCGGCTTGCCTGCTTCAGTAAGCAGCTTTGCCACCTCTGCTTTAATGCAGTTAATAATCATTGCGCCGCCTACCGTAGAGCCCGGCGATACAGGTGTTTCCAGTCCTTCAACGGTTACCATTGCATCACCCAGCGGGGCGCCGGTATCAAGCACATAATCGGCAAAATCATCCAGTTTCCTGCCGTCCGCCCGCTTGCTTGGCGAACCTGCCGAATGCAGCTTTGTAATAATGCAGGCAACAGGAATACCTTTTTGCTTAAATATTTCCGCAATTTCAACCGGCACAAGATTGGTGCCGCTGGATGATATGATAAGCGCCGCATCCCGGGCATCAATATCAAAATTGCGCAATATCCTGCCCGCAAGGCCCGGCACATTCTCTAAAAACATAGCCTGCCGCTGGCCGTTAGCGCCCACTACATTATTGTGATAGGTAAGCGATAATTCTACAATAGGGTTAAAGCCGGGAAAGGAGCCATACCTCGGCCACATTTCTTCTACCATAATCCTGCTGTGGCCGGAGCCAAACAGGTGTACCATCCTGCCCGCGGCAATAGTAGCTGCAAAAATTGCTGCTACCTGCTTTATAATATCCTGCTGCGCTTGTACCGTATCCGCTATTTCGCGGCATTTGCTTATATATGTTTCTGTTACGTTCATTTTAACGGTTGTTTGTATTGTGTTGTTCCAGGGCAAAATATGCAGCGCCTATAGCGCCTGCAAAATCACCAAACCGGGCTTTTTGTATCACTGCTTTATTACCCTGCAAACGCCACTCGTACAGGGCCATAAAGCGCTCTAACGGCTTAAATAAATCATCGCCTGCTTCAGTTATACCGCCACCTAATAAAACAATTTCGGGTGAAAGAATATTCGTGAGCGATGCAATGCCTACAGCAAGGTTTCTTACTGACGTAAGCCATACCCACTGTGCAAAGTAATCGCCTTTGTGGTAATCGTCCAATAGCTCGTGCGTGTACCGGTACCGGCCTAAGCTGCGTTTGTGTATGGTGCAGTTGCCAATGGCATCTTCCAGGCTGCCGGGTATGCCCGTTATATCCGCATCGCCGTGGCTGTTAAGCGTAAGGTGCCCCAGGTGCCCCGCTTTATTAAAAGCGCCGCTGTACGGCCTGCCGTCAATCAATATCGCACCGCCCACGCCCGTGCCTAAGGTAAGCAGCACCACGTTTTTTTTACCCACCGCCGCACCCGCCCTGTTTTCTGCCACCAGCGCGGCCACCGCATCATTCACTACCCAGGCCCCGCAGTCAAACTGATCCGCCCACACCAGGCCTTCCAGCCCCTGCAGCCGCCCCGGCATAAACGCGATAGCCGTATTATCCCCATTGCTCACCCCCGGCGCCGAAAGACCGATTACCACCCCGCCCTGCAGGCTAAGGGTCTTCCGTACTTCCGCCACGCTCTTCAGCACATTCTCCCGCCAGGCCGCATCGCCCTCATCCTGCGTAGGCACATACACCTGGTGCAATACTTCGCCGGTGGTATCAATAGCCACTATTTTTATCCTTGTACCGCCAAGGTCAACACCTATTGCTGTTAATTGCATAGTAAGTAAGCAAGCTGTTTTGTAAATGGTAGGACAATGACTTGCAACGGGTTAAAAATAAGATTGTTTGGGGGAATGGAGAGGGGGGAGGGGAGATTAGTATTGGGTAGCAGTGCTAAGCATTATGGGAGAAGTATTGTAGCAAAAGATTAAGCCCTACTACTTATTAGGTAAAAATTTAGACGCTTATTTTAAATATAGTGTCAATAGGTATAACCGTTATAACGATATACGCGTGTCGGTCATTTTTTGATAACTTTCTAAACATTTCTTCAATATTTAAGTCGATTTCATAATAGCTTGCAAGATCTTTCACAACTGTTTTTGCTTTTTCGGTCTCCTCTAATTCGAATGGCCAAGGCAAACATTTAACCCCTTTAAAATTTTTTAATTTGTCTTGGATATGATGTCTCTAAGAGTCAATACCGCTTCCGAAACTATCATGCGGTGTAACCCCTAAAATAAACTGATAAATTCGGCATGTCTCAAATTTTAAATTGAGGTCAGAATGATTTTTAAATTTCATTGGCTCAATTTTAGGGAAATCAACTTCTAACTTACTAATAATATAATCGGCATTCTCTATCATATTCTTTATTTTTTGAGCTTTTTATTATGCTTTTTTTATTTTATTTATAAATTCAATCAATTTAGTAAAGTTGTCTACTGTAGACTTATGTAAATTAATTCTTTTCTTCAAAATCAAAAGCTCTTGAACTGCTCTATTAAAATTTGATTTATCATAAGATGTTGAAGATGGATAACTTTCCTTCTGAATAGATAAACGATCATCTTCGCTAATCAAATCTTCCAATGTCATATTAGCCCAAGTCGGATCTATATCCGAAAGAATTGATACCTTATTTTCTAATATTGAACCAAAATCTTTTAAATATCTAGCTTTTTGTTTTACTCCTTCCTTGTCAGAGTCTAATAAGACTAAAAGATTTGCATTCCAGCCAATATATAAACTGATTAAGGTATCTATGTTACTTGAACCAGTTGCGGGCATCAGATTAAGATCTAATCTATTTAGTATTATTTCATTAAAGTATTTTATAGTATAGAAGTCATTTTTGCCTTCTAATACTACTACACTTGGCGTCATTTCAAGTTTAGAAGGAACATAATCCAATACATCTAATATTGGTTGAAAATAATTTGTTTGAGATGGATATTTTGAAGCAAAATCTCGGTATTTATGAATTGTAATCTTAGTTAGTTTAGAGTTATAATTTTCGTCATCGTCATTATATGTTAACCCTTCATTTTTAACAACGTAGGTACTTTCTAGCCATTTAGGATTGATTAAATGATGGGAATGAGTTGTAAAAATAACTTTTGGTAGTTTCTCGAAAGATTTTAATAATTGAGATTGAGCGGTTGAATGTAGATTTGATGCGGGTTCGTCAAATAAAAAAAACGCATCTTTACTATTCTTTCTATAAACTCGAAATTGTGTTAATAAAAGGAAAACAAAAAACCATCTAAAACCTAATGATCTTTCGCTGATAAGATATTTTCCGTCAACATCCTTAATAAGTATTTCTAAAAAAGGTTTATTTAACTCATCAAAGTCACAAGTAACCTGAATTTGTTTCTTAGAAAATCTTCTATTAAATATATTGTCCCAAGCCGAAAATATAACTTCTGTAATTTTATCACCCATCTTGTTTAAAACACTATCTAAATGTTTTTTGTCATTTTTATCAGGTGATTTGGCTCGTGAAATTATATGGGTATTTAAGTCAAGAGAATTGTCCATTGCATTTAAGATGTCTTGAATTATTCCTCTGTAAAATTCATGTTTCTTGTTATCTACAGATACTTCCTCAAGAAATATTTTATCAGGAAAGTCAAACAAGAAATTAGGAAAATATAAGATACTTGGAAGGTTACTTTTGATTACTTTATTAAGTTTTTGCGCTTCATCATTTGGTAATTGTATAATTTTTCTACCTTGTTTTTTCTTACCCTTAAAATTATAGTCCCAAGATAAACTACTTTTATTTTTGTCATATTTAGAATTCTGAAAAAAATATTTCTGTGTATATGTTATTTTTTTTACTGGCTCTACAAGGTGAAAATTGCATTCACTAAGTGCTCTTTTTTTAAGATCTTCTTCGTCTTTTTCATCAAGTAAAACGCTTGCTTGGATAACTATGTAATCATTAAAGTTATCTCTTTTGCCTATTGGAATTAGTTCATGAATATCTTCTATAGAATACCTATTAATGTTTAGAGGATCTAAACTTTCAACTTTATATGTGAAATAATTTATCGCCTCTAAAATTGTGGTTTTTCCACTTTCATTTAATCCAACCAATGTATAAACATTTGAAGAAGGATTACCATCTAATCTGAGCGTAATTTCTTCAATGCCTTTAAAGTTTTTAAAATAAAAGTGACCGAATGTCATAGTTGAAGGTTTGGTTTAGTTAAATGGACGGATTAATGGTCAATATATAAAAAATTTTCTAGAAATAAAAGTATTTATAAGCTATTCCTGAGTTATTACAAAGCTCAAAGGATAGTATCGTCCATCCTCCACAATCAACTTTAAACCCAAAACTTTAAATTGTCTTTCTCTCAACTAAACTGCCCTTCACTCACATCCCAGCCCCCATCCACTGCAACCACCTGCCCGGTGGTAAACCTTGATTGGTCGCTCATAAAATAACAGGCAATTCCATCCAGGTCGCTGGCGTGGCCAATGCGGCCGCCATCAAGGGGTTGCTTGGTTTTAATAAATTGCAGTATGGTTTCATCGTCCGCGGCGCGTTTGGCCATCGGGGTTTCCACCAGCGCAGGCGCTACGGCATTTATGCGTATGTTATGCCGGGCATAATAAGCCGCGGCGCTCTTGGTAAACCCAATAACGGCGGCCTTTGCAGCGGCATAAGCATGCGTAACAAAATACTGCGGGCTGGGGGAGTAGCCCAGCACCGAAGCCATGTTTAGTATGGTGCCGCCGGTTTGCTGCTGCATAAACTGCCGCACCGCCGCGCGGTTGCTAAGCATGAGCGAGGTAAGGTTTAGCGCAAAGGTTTTGTCCCAGCCCTCCAGCGTAAGTTCGTGCAGCGGGCCATCGCCAAAGCGCCTGCCGCTGCCGCCCGCTACATGGTACAGCCCATGAAACCCGCCAAACTGTTGTATGCAGGCCTGTATGGCTGTGGGTGCCGTGGCTTCATCAGTGGCATCAGCGGTTAGTACAAGGGCGTTATTGCCCAGCAGGGTAGTGGCTTCAGCGGAAACATCAGCGTTATTACCCACCGCAACCACCTTAGCGCCCTGCTGTATAAAAGCCTGCGCCGCCGATAAACCCATACCGGATGTACCGCCAATGATGACTATATTTTTATTTGCAAGCATTTTTATTAGTTGTAGAAAAATACTATTCATTATTCAACCCATTCAAGATAATTTTAAATACACTGTTAAGTTAAAGTTCTGCGAAATACGAATAGTAACCTGCTTACGGCCTCAGAAAAAAAGTAAATAGAAGGAAAGTATAACTAAACCATTTACCGTAAGGCTTTCAAATATAGTTACAAAAAAATTATTTTGTCAGCGTAGCGCTGCTAAAATGCCCGCCCTGTTCCAGCACCTTATACGGCTGGCCAACACGCTCCGCTTCTGCGGCAAACTCCGCAGGGTCGGCCGTGTTAAATTCAAACATATCGTAGTGGCAGGGCATCACCATTTTAGCGCCGATGGCCTTTGCCAGGGTAACCGCTTCAACACTGTCAAAGTTGCCCGCTATGCCGCGCGCAGGGTCGTTG
Source organism: Chitinophagaceae bacterium (assembly GCA_035547455.1). Classification (GTDB taxonomy): domain Bacteria; phylum Bacteroidota; class Bacteroidia; order Chitinophagales; family Chitinophagaceae; genus JABDFW01. The sequence continues at coordinate 6,921 of DASZUX010000596.1, read as the reverse complement.
CCGTTTATGGGCAGCAGCGCCACATCAATATTAAAAGGCTTCAGCAGATCTTCAATGCCCTCAAACAGCAGCGTATCGCCGCTGTGGTAAATATTATACCCGCCAAAGCTTATTACATAACCCATAAACTTAGCGCGGCCTTCTTCATCGCGCTCCATCTCGTTATGCTTTGCCGGAATACCATGAAACCTGAACGAGCCTACCGTAACCGTTTGCCCGTCTGTAACCCCCAATGGAAAATCCACCGCACTTTTTATCCTGTCCGTAACAAACAGCCTGTTTGCTTCGGGGATGATAAATGTAATACCGGGGTTATTATTGATGATGGGTATCAATGTTTCACCATCCAGGTGGTCGGTATGGTTATGGCTGCTGGTTACAATGGTAATCTCTTTCAGCAGCGCCGGGTCAATTACCAGCTCGCTTAAGCGCACATGCTCCTTAGCCGTACCTGCATATTTGCGCGTAAGGGAATCAGACAGGTAAGGGTCAATCAGCACCTGTTGCCCCTGCCACAGCAGCAGGTAACCGCTTTGCCCCAGCCACCATATATGAAAGTTGGCAGTATCGGTTTTGTATTGTTCTATTTCTGCTAATAAGGCTTCGTTTCTAAGGCGTGCAGGCTTTAATGGCATGGTGTTTTTTATTTATGTGTTATACTTTGTATTGAACAAGATATTACCGCTTGCTGTTTTTATGCGCCTTTGCAGCCTTGCGTGAAATTAAAGTGATGCCTCAGGCATCACACATAAAATTGAGCAAAGGCGCAAAACCGCAAAGGTAAAACCAAAGAAAACATTTACTTTCCTTGCTTTCAACGGGGTATTGAACATTTCTTCTTACCGGCCTGGTAACCCATGACCCAATCACCCAATCACGTTATTGTTCCCCCCTCACCATTTTTGCGCCTTTTACCATATTAACCAGTTTTTGCCTGGCAGCCCAGCGTGCTGTTTGGCTAAGGCCGCAATCCGGCGCAACAGATAATTTTTCGGCAGGCACATATTTCAGGCAACGTTGTATGCGCCCGGCTACATCCTGGGGAGTTTCTATATAATAATTTTTTACATCTACTATGCCAACAGCTACGTCCATCTTTTCCGCAAATGCGGCCAGTAATTCAATTTCAGAAAACTCGCGGTTAGCCATTTCAATATGCACTTCATTTACCGTTAAATCCAAAAAGTCAGGCAACATGGGTTTAATACTGCGGTAGCCAACAGGCCTGCCTTTAAAATTGCCGAAACATAAATGGGTTGACAGCCTGCACCTGCCCGCAATAGGTGCTACCGTACGGTTAAAAATGTCCACAAACCTTTTTGTATCTTCTTTGTATGCATAGCAGCTCATGCTGGGCTCATCTACTGTAATTTCAGTGCACCCGGCTTCCACAAGTGCTTCCAGTTCTGTGCGTACAACAGGCAGTAATGCTTCTGTAATGGCATAACGGTCTTTATACATATCATTCGGCATAAGCCTGCCGCTTAATGTATAGGGCCCGGGTACGCTGGCTTTAAGGGTAGGGCCGGCAGGCGCCAGCCTTTTAAGGCGCAAAAACTCTTCCACGGCGCCAAGGCCGCGGGGTGCAGCCAGTTTGCCTGTAATATTATTTTTGCCACGCTGGTCATGTGCAGGCGGCCCAAACTTTCTCGTTTCGGTTTCATTGGCTTCAATACCATTAATAAACCCATAGAAAGAAAGATTAAAGTCAAGCCTTGTCTGTTCGCCATCGGTAATTACGTCAAGACCTGCTGTTACCTGGTCGTGAATGGCGGCAATCACTGCGTCTTCAACCATCTCTTTAATATCTGCAGCGCCAAACTTATTAAGGTTTTGCGAAGCAAACTCCAGCCACCCGGGAAAGGGATAGCTGCCTACTACTGTTGTTCTTATCGGTTGCTGTTTCATGCGGGGACAATCGGTTTTAATATGCGCGAATAAAATTAGGGTAATAACAGAATATGCTCGTACTAATTTTCTGCTGCAAAAAACTGTTACCTGGTTGAGAGTGAAAAAATCAATTGCATGTCATCACCGCTAAGCATAAAATCAAATATTGAAAGATTTTCAATACTGTGCCTTTCACTGCCTGCTTTTGGTATAGCTGCTACATTATCCTGCTGTAAAAGCCAGCGCAACACTATTTGCGAAGCTGTTTTGCGATGCCTGGCTGCCAGTTGCTGTATAACATCCTCATTAAGTGCCGCCCCGCGCGCAAGCGGGCTGTACGCGGTTAACAGCATACCCTGTTGCTGCATGTATTGCAGTAAGCTGCTGTTATTATTGTATGGGGAGTATTCAACCTGGTTGCAACATACCGGCGCTATATTTTGTGCCTGCTTTAACTGCGTTACTGAAAAATTGCTTACGCCAACAAGCTTTGTGTATTGTTTATACAGGCATTCATTCAGCAGTTCGCAGGCAAGTTTATTAGTGTCATCATTGGCAGGCCAATGCAGCAGTAACAGGTCAACGGCGCCTGTTTTTAACTTTCGCAGGCTGTCCTGCACGCAGGGTATAAACTGCTTGCGTGAAAAATTGGATGGCCACACTTTAGTGGTAATAAATATTTCATCACGGGCTATGCCGGAGTTTTTAACGGCATTACCCACTTCTGTTTCGTTGCCGTAAAATTCTGCCGTATCTAAATGCCTGTAGCCAAGTAATAACGCACGCTCAATATCAGCCTGGCCCTGTTTGCCCGTTAATTTATAAGTGCCCAAACCCAATGCCGGTACAGGCGTATTATGTATGCTGAGTATTTTTTGCTGCATGGCAGGTGTTTTATACCGGGATAAAATTATTTTAAAAACAGCCAGGGGATGTTTTTGAGAAATAGCCGTTACTGTTACAGCATGTTAAAAAAACAGTAAGCTACCGCGGGTGGGTAGCTTACTGTTATACATTAAAAAAATTGAATTGTTTGATAAGAAGGCGTTTTTTATTCAGGCTTTTTTAGGCGGTAAATCAAATGCAACTGCATCATGCTCAAAATGCCCTTTATGGCTGCCATCGCAAAAAGGTTTGTTTTGTGAACGGCCGCAGCGGCAAATAGAAACTACCTCCCGGCCCTGCAGGCCATATACGTTACCGTCTTTATCCACTATTTGAAAATCTCCTTCTACTCTTAATGACCCGTTGCTGTTTACTTTAATTGTTGTTGGCATTGTTACTTTTATTTGAAGGGCGAAAATAATAAAACCGGGCATGCGGTATATGCAAACCGGCGTACTATTTCTTCTTCAATCCCTCAAGATATTCCAGTAAATCAGCCATATCCTGTGTGCTCATATTTTGATACAAACCTTCCGGCATCATGGAGGTTTTCATTTCATTCATGCCGGCTACATCGCTTGTTTTTATATGCTGCTTGTTACCGCCGGGCAGTTTAAGGTCAATATCTGTTTCTGTTTTACTGGCGATGATGCCATTGAGCACAGATTTATTTTTCATATTAAAAACCCAGCCTTCAAATCCAAAGCTTATACCGTCAGAAGGTTTTACAATAGCATTAAGCAGCCCTTCTTTGGGGTATTTACTGCCAATCTCGGTAAGCTTAGGCCCAAAATCATTCCCTTCGTTATTCACCATGTGGCAAAGGCTGCAGGTATTCATAAATATGGTTTTGCCTTTTAATGCGTCGCCTTTTAAAGCGGTTATTTCTGCCATAGCGGGGGCTTGTTTTGCAGTGGCGCCGGTATTGCCGGGCAGGTAGCTTTGGGCTTCGGTACGTACGCTGCTGCGCCACGCACCGTTTACGCTGGCTACCACATCGGGTATCAAATCTCTCGGTACTTTTTTATCCTTTAAAATTTCCAGCACCCTGGCTTCGCCGTCCCAGCTCCTGCCAATGTTTTGTGCAGCATGTTTACGCACGTTCATTGCATATTTATCGCTTAAGGCCACATTGGTTATCATGTCAATGGACTCTTTAGTGCCAACGCCGCTTAAGGCCGAAAGCAATGATTCTGCCTTTGCAGTGTCCTTCCCGTTCAATATAGCCCGTGCCATGTTGCCGCCGTCCTGTGCCAGCAGGGTTGTGGCAGCATCGCGCCCAAGATTATGCCGGCAACTGTCAATTGCAAGCTGCAGCAAATTGCTGTTTTCTGCTTTTACCTGGTAACGGTTTACCAGCTCCACATATTCAGGTGTTCTTTGTGTTGCTGCAAGCACCTGCATTAATGCTTTTTGTGCTACGGGGGATTGTGTTACTGTTTTAACATCAAGCGCGTGCAGTACCAGTTTGTTTATGGCTACATCGTTTGTTGTATTATCAGCTATCATTTTTACCAGCAGTGTGTTTTTCAGCGGGCCTGTATTAAAATCAAATGCGCGGAAATAACGCAGCCGCTGTTGCAGGGCCACACTGTTATCCGCCGCCAGTTGTGCCAGGTAGGGCACTGCTTCATCCGTTCTTGCACGCCAAACAATGTCCCTGCCTGCGGCTGTTTGCAGCGGGTTACTGTTTATTTTGTCCAGCCACGTTTTAAAAAAGGCATCCCATTGCCTGTCTGCGGCTATACCCAGGGCTTCCAGGTACCACCGGTCCTTTCCATCATGCTGCGTGGCAAGGGTAGCCCATAAACCCGCGGCCCGGGGGTCTTTATCATGCCTTAATGCCAGCAGGCATTCCCTTCTTACCTGTACGTCTTTATCATTCACCAATGCGGCAACTGCATCGGTAGCCATGCCGTTCAATTCCCTTGCGGCCCGCACCGCGGTAATGCGTATTGCGGCATTATCATCTTTTTCCGCCTGCTGCAGGTATTGTTGTGCATTAGCGCCCCGCATTTTTACCAGCGCCCAAAAAGCCCTTGCACGCATACGCGGGCCGGCGTTTTTATCATTCCATAGCTTTTCAAGCTCCGGGATGGCTTTTTGTCCCATAGCCTGCAGGGCGGTAAACGCGTGGTAACGGGTGGAAAGATTGGGGCTTTGCAGGGCCGTAACTGCACCTGCAGGGGTTGTATAATCCTGTTTGGGAACGGTGTAAGTGCTGCCGTGGGGCGCCACCCGGTAAATGCGCCCGCGGGTTTGGTCACCCGCCTGGTGGCCGCCCACGCCGGGGTCGTACCAGTCGGCTACAATTAATGAGCCGTCCGGGGCGATACATACATCGGCGGGCCTGAACCACTGGTCGCGGTCGCCCTTTAAAATGTTGATTATTTTAGCAGAGTAACCCGCACCATCTTTTGCTACTGAATAACTTCTTACCACGTTGGGACCGGCATCACTGTGTATAAGTTGCCCCTGGAACTCTTTAGGCAGCAGGGTGCCTTCATACACCAAAATACCAGTTGGGCTACCAGCACCTGTTTGCAGCATATTGGGCACAACGCCGGGGTCGTTTAAATGCCAGTGACGGTAAGGTATGGAGTCTTCAATGTTGGTACGGTTGGCGTACCAGCTTGCATCTGTCATTTCATCGTGGTAACCGTAGTTGCCATAATCCATCACGTAATTAATGCGTACGCCACGGTTGCCGTCATCGTCATTATCGCTTTGCCATACCTGGCCATAACTGTCAACCGCTACTTCGTAAGGGTTCCTGAAATTCTGGCCCAGGCATTCCACGTGGCTCCCGTCAGGGTCGCAACGGAACATCATGCCCTGCTTATACTTTTTGGGGCCTATTTCATCTCCGTCCTGGTCAAGCACAGTTTTGCCGTTTTTATCTTTCAGCGTTTTTCCTTCGTTTCCAAAATTAAAATACAGTTTGCCGTCCGGCCCAAATGTAAAGGTGTGCATGCCATGGTCGTGCTGTTCGCCGCCAATACCCTGGAAGATGATTTCCTTCCTGTCTGCCTTGTCATCACCGTTATCATCATAAAATGCCCACACGTACGGGCTTTGCGAAATAAGCACCCTGTTGCCCAGCACGCATACGCCCAGTGGCGCGTTTATTTCAGGGCCCTGGTAAAACACTTTACCGGTGTCCATCCTGCCATCGCCGTTGGTATCTTCCAGTATCATAATACGGTCGCCTGCCGGGTTGGTAGGGTTACCGTTTATGGCGGGGCGGTAGTTATATGCCTCTGTTACCCATACACGCCCGCGCTCGTCAACATCAATATTGGTAGGGTTTTTAAGCATGGGCTCAGTAGCCATGGTATGCACTTCAAGCCCTTCAAAAACATCAAGGCCTTTTAGCGCATTTTCAGGCAGGCGCTTTTGTGCATCGGTAAGGCTGTCCGTTGAACCATTTGTTGAAGTACCGCTGTTACATGCAGTAAATAATACAACGGCTGAAATAACAGGCAGCAGCCTGTGCAGGCAGTTAGCAGTAAGCATTTTTTTCAATGGCGGTTTTAATCGTAAAAATGACAATTATTGGCTAAGTAATGAAAGAAATGGCAGAGTACAAAAAATAGGTTGTAAGTTATTAAATGCTTTTACGTTATAATTGCAGTTTTTATACCTGCATGAACCTGTTTATTACTTTTTGGCTTGGCTGGCTGGTAAGTTTTTTAGGGCAATTGCCACTGGGTACGATGAGCATAACATCAACCCAGATTGCCGTATCCGAAGGGTTTCGCAGCGCGTGGAAATATGCGTTTGGCGTTACTGTTATAGAAATTGCCTATGTGCGCCTTACCGTTACAGGTGTGGCCTGGATAGTACGGCACCATGTATTTTTCCAGGCGGTTAACTGGCTTACGGTAGCGCTGTTTCTTGGTTTGGGCGTTGCAACATTCATATCTGCATTAAAACAGCAGGGCGAAAAAAAGCCGCTGTTGCTTAACAACAAGCTTAACAGGTTTGTGCTTGGCCTTACCATGAGCCTGCTGAACCCCGCACAAATACCTTTTTGGTTTATATGGAGCAGCTACCTTATTAACCTTAACGCGCTGCATACCGGTATGACTGATTTTAATGTATTCAGCCTGGGTTGCGGTACAGGTACTGTGGCGGGGCTTGCAG
>DASZUX010000595.1:0-3322 GCA_035547455.1 Chitinophagaceae bacterium | reverse complement strand
ATCCAGCCAAGCCCTGGCTGTGTTTTGTTTATTGCAGCTACGGATGTTTTATAATAGTTGGCATCAATATCCCTTAATGCTATATTGGTTTTATGAGCTGAGGCCAGTTGCTTTTCAATATCGTATGCAATACCTGCATTTTTAGCGGCAACGCCACTATCGCTGCCTGTTAGCCGGAACAACGTAGCCAGGTAGGTTATATATGCCTGTTGTATATGCAGTGTGGGCGAGTCTGTTTTAAAATAATAATCACGGTCAGGCAGGCCAATGCCTGTCTGGTAAGCATGGGCAATATTGATACCGCTGTTTTTGTTATCGGGTGAAATACCTAATGCAATCAAGGAATGGTTACCTGTTTTTCCTTCCTGAGCCACCAGCTGCATAAGCGATGGCACACCTGTAATTGCATCAATACGTGCCAATATGGGCTGTATGGGTTGATAGCCGCGTTTATTAATGGTAACCGTATCCATACCGGAAGCATAAAAATCTCCCACTTTTTGCTCAATGCTGCCGGGGGTATTAGTGGTTTTTGACACACTGTCAAGAATATTTTGCAGCAGTTGCTTTTGTGGTATGTTAAGAAACATGTATGACCCTACTCCTGCCTGATCATCCGCTATTTTAGCCGTATCGTACCAGCGGCCGTTAACATAACGGAAGAAATTGTCGCCGGGTTTTACCGCAGAATCAAGACCACTTACATCAACAAAGTTCCTGTCTGGAGCTACGGGGTTGTGGCATGCAGGCAAGTAAGCAGCCGCTAAGCACAGGTAAAGAAATTTACGCATAAACAGCAGTTTGTTTGCAATTTAACGCATATCTGCATACTTCCTTATACAGCCGCAAACAAATAACCAAGGTGCCGCACTACAGTTTAAGTGCAGGCCATTTATTATGTATATTCGCCACATGCATTTACAACTTTTTGATAAAAGCGTTTATGCCGAAAGACGGCAGGTATTAAAACAAGCAATGGCCGGTGATGGCCTGCTTGTGCTGATGGGCAACGAAGACAGCAGCATGAACTATAAGGACAACACTTACCTTTTCAGGCAGGACAGTACTTTTCTTTATTATTTTGGGCTTGATACACCCGGCCTTACGGCAGTTATTGATGCCGGTAGTGGTGAAGAGGTGATTTTCGGCAATGAGTTAACTATTGACGATATTATCTGGACCGGTAAGCTGCCCACGATAAGCGAGATGGCTGCTATGGCAGGCGTACATATTACAAAACCTTACAACGCAGTTGAACAATATATAAACACAGCACGGGCTGCAGGACGTACGGTGCATATTTTGCCACCCTACCGGCCTGAAAATAAAATAAAATTAGCTTACTGGCTTAATACCAGCCTTGCCGGGCTGGCGCAACACGTGTCAGTAAAACTTATTAAATCTGTCATAGCACAACGGGCTATCAAATCGCCGCTGGAGATTGCCGAAATGGAAAAAGCGGTTAACATAAGCATTGACATGGAACTGGCGGTTATTAAACATACCCGCCCCGGCATTAAAGAATATGAACTGGTGGCCAGAGCCCACGAAGTGGCCATAGCCAATGATGCGCGGCTTGGTTACCCTGCCATTATTACCACGCACGGGCAAACGCTGCATACGCATTATTATGGTCATACCCTTGAGGAAGGCCGCATGGTGTTAAGCGATATAGGCGCCGAAAATGCAATGCATTATGGCGGCGACCTTACCCGTACCTTTCCCGTAGGCAAACATTTCACCGCCCCGCAAAAAGAGTTGTACGAGGTGGTATTGAATGCTATGAATCATGCCATAAACATGCTTAAACCGGGGGTACGCTTTAAAGACATTCACCTGGCAGCAGCTCAAAAGCTGGTAGAAGGCCTTAGTGCTGCAGGCCTTATGAAGGGTGATGCTGCCGAAGCCGTTGCAGCAGGCGCACATACCATGTTCTTTCAATGCGGCCTCGGGCACATGCTTGGCATGGATACTCATGACATGGAGGACCTTGGCGAATAGTATGTTGGGTACACCGATACGCTTAAAAAAGAAACATCGGTATTCGGTTTAAAATCACTCCGCCTTGGAAGGGAGCTGGAAGCCGGTTTTGTGGTTACTGTTGAGCCGGGCATATACATAATCCCAGAGCTAATAGACCGCTGGCAGGCGGAAAAGAAATACAGTGAATATATTAATTACAGCCGGCTTAATGCTTATCGTGGTTTTGGCGGCATACGTATTGAAGACAATTTTTTGATTACACCAACCGGCAGCACGGTTTTAGGAAAATACCTGCCTAAAACATCAACAGAGATTGAGGATTTGAAAGGGTAATGTTTTTTTAGCCCTGTGGCGCGCAAGGTGCAACTGCGGCGGGTTTTACAAGTATTCTGTGACTGCTTTCTTAATTGATACTGCAAAGTAGCTGAATACCGGCGGCAGGCAAAGAATAATGGATATAATATTTTATAACTTAAAGTTATAATGTTTTGCAAAACGCATAAATAGTGCCGGCAAAGCAGCAGCCTCACCCTGGCGGCGAATAAAATAAAATAGCCTTTGCATGCGGAAACCTTTTATTTCAATACTGCAAAAATCCTTATTCAATGCCTGGCTCCCCACCGCATGTACGGATAAAAAAGCCACGCTGTTGCTATGCTGCAGGTAGCCTTTTATACTTTCACTGCTGTCAAGCTTAACGTCAATAGTTAAATCGCCCGGTGTTAAACCCAGGGGCTTTAGTGCATGCGCAATTACATCCAGCGTACCCGATCCCGCTTCGCGCAGCACAACCGGCATTTTTCTTAATTCCTCTACAGTAACGCTTTTTTTGGTGGCAAACCTGCTTTGCGCCCCGGTTACCAGTACCAGTTCATCTTTCAAAAAATCGGTGTATTGCAATCCCGCCTTGCGTGATTTACCTTCAATAATACCAAGATCAACCTCGTTGTCCAGTACAGCATCTTCTGTTTGTTCAGTATTTGCAGTGGTTACCGATAACTGTATGCCGCTGAATTTGCGCCTGAAAGCAGCGATAGCCTGTGGCAATATATAATTAGAAACCGTAGTGCTGGCGCCAATGCGTAAACTACCGCTTTGCTGCTGTCCAAGGGCATGCATATCAAAATCAATAGTGCGGTACAACGCAAATAAGGTTTCAGTATGTTGCAGTAACAACCTGCCTGCAGCCGTGAGTTTTAATTTGGAGCCATTTCTTTCAAACAAAGCAACCTTAAAGTATTGTTCAATTTCTTTTATATGCTTTGTTACCGCAGGCTGGGAAATGAGCAGTTCCTGAGCGGCTTTAGTAAAACTTAAGCGCCTGGCGGCAGTATGGAAT
>DASZUX010000594.1:0-2866 GCA_035547455.1 Chitinophagaceae bacterium | reverse complement strand
TATTTGCCGGTAATTATGGGTATGTACATCACCCTTCTGCGGCTTTTTTCGCCAAAATGCGGGGATTGCTGTACCCTGTGCCACAAGCGGCCGTCGTGTACAGAAAGGTCGCCGGAAAACATGTCAAACCCAACTTCACGTTTATCAGCGTTATTGTCAACAAAATACCTTTTGCCAAACAAAAGTTTTATCATGCCCTGTTTATGGGTACCCGGTATTACCCGCAGGCCACCATTCTCAAAAGGACAGTCATCAAGGTGAATGCCTACATTTAACATCGGCATTATCTTCTGGCCAAGAAACAGGTCGCGCGGGGCATCGGTATGCCAGCCCATTTGCGAAAATGCGCTGTTGGGGGTACGCACATAATTATTCATTACCAGGCCATCTTTTTCGTTTTCTCCAATCCGGCCCTCGTAAGGCCTTAGCAATGCTGTAAGCAATGATAATCTTTTATCCTGCAACAATTCATGCAAAAAGGGGCTGAACTGAGACAAAAAACATAACCGCTGAATAATAGGGTTACCATTTTCATCCTTCCCGTATTTAAGCGGTGTTCCGTTTACTTTATCCCGGCCTTCGCTTATCCATTGCCCCTCTACCCTGTGTGCCTCACTTAAAACCTGCTTTGCTTCTTCCCTGCTAATGAAATTCCTGAATACAATTACGCCATGCTTATCAAAATATTCCAAATGCTCATCACTTAGCTTTTCACCTAATGTAAAAACGGGTTCTGTGATTTTTTTCATATTTCCTGTTAGGAATGGGAGTTTTTTAAAATACCAAACTACTCGAAAATGACAATATTACAAAATTGCAGTTTTTCCGCCGATAAAAACGCCTGTATTTTCTTTTTTAAAGTCAACTTAATCCACTACAAAAAGCCGGTATGCAAACAATATAACATTATTGCCATGTTCACACTGCTTAACGGGGTACGATGCTGTTTTGCTTAAAGGCATGCCTGTATGGCTTTAAGTAACACTTTGCGTCTGTGCTTATTCGTTATAAAAATATTTATGTTTTAAGAACAGTGCGTTTTTTTAAGCCTGCTGCTTTAATACCCAAAAACCAGGCGAGCAGGGCAAACGGTATGGCAAAAACCACATCAACAGTATAATGTATATGCTGTATTAAAACAAAAATGCCTACCAGTATTGAGGCTGTTAAAGCAACCAACCTGTCAGACTGTTTTTCAAGACAAAGGTATATAAGAAAAATAGTAGCGGTATGGCCTGAGAACATGAGATCCTTTGTAACGGTGCTATTACCGTAAAACCTGCTGAGCAGAGGGTCAGTAAGTGCAACCAGGCCCCTTGGCGGGTTAAAGTTGCATAACGTTATAGTGCTTAGCCTAAACCCGCTTAAAAACAGGAAAGACCAAAGGAAAGTAATAAATATGGACGGGCTTTTTACCGCCCTGTAAGCCATAAGCAACCCCGGTATCCAGATACACATAAAAAGCGGGATGGAGAGATTTACAGCAGGTATATTATTCAGCACAAAATCATTCAGCACCGGGCCCTGCCTTTGTTGTATATACTGAAAAAATACCGGGAAAATTAAAAACAGGGCTGCAAGCAACGCAAGCCCTGCTATTAGTTTTATACGTATGCCGCTGGTTGAAACCGCGTTTTTCCACGTAAGTTTTTGCATGAGCCGGGTGTGTTTAACTGGTACGGTAAAAGTTTATTAGGTAATGGCAATAATTAACTGCTTACTCCGCTTTAACGCAAAAGTACCAATTTGCAGCTATAGCCTAATAATGCCACCTTACAAATGCCTCCATAGCAGCATACTTTGTTAGTCCCAGTATGGCATATAAACCGGCAGTATTAGCATTACGTTCTTCGGCACGCTGCCAAAACTCCCTGCTGTCTGTACCCTGAAAGGGCACACTGTCCTTCTGGCTCTGGTGTATAAATATGCCGTAACGCTTTTTTATTACCTGGTCGGGGCTCATGGGTATAGCCATTTCAATATCGGCAATATCCCATTCCTGCCATGCGCCTTTATACAACCATACCCAGCAATCCTTAACCCATTCTGCGCCCGATGCTTTAAGCCTGCGCAGGCTTTCAAACACTATGTCAAGGCAAACCTTATGCGTACCATGGGGATCAGCCAAATCACCTGCGCAATATACCTGGTGCGGCTGTATTTTATTCAGCAGCTCCATAGTAACCTGTACATCTTCTTCTCCCATAGGTTTTTTCTCAATAGTACCTGTTTCGTAAAAAGGCAGGTTTTGAAAATGTATGTTCTCATCCTTTAGCCCTACATATTTACAGGTAGCTTTTGCCTCGCACCTTCTTATCAGGCCTTTAATAGCACGTATCTCGGGAGTATCAATCTGGTGCAGTTGTTTTGTTGAGAGGAATTTATGTGCCTCAGCCAGTATTTGCCGGCTTTTTTCATTATCCATGTCAAACAATTGCTGAAAACCCACCGCAAAATCAATAAACCGGGTTACAAACTCGTCGGTTACAGCAATGTTGCCGCTGGTTTGATAAGCTACATGCACATCGTTACCCTGGTCGTGAAGGCGCATAAACGTGCCCCCCATACTTATAATGTCGTCGTCAGGGTGTGGCGAAAATATAAGGCAGCGCTTGGGATAAGGCAGGCTTCGCTCCGGGTGCGTGGGCAACACCGAGTTGGGTTTACCCCCGGGCCAGCCGGTAATGCTGTCGCGCAGCAAATAAAACACCTGCAGATTTATTTCATAGGCATCTCCTTTTTCTACCAGCAAATCGCCAAGGCCGTTTTCATTATAATCATGCGTGGTAAGACTTAATACCGGCTTTTCAAGCTTAAGTGCAAGATTTACAACAGCACGCTTTATCATAATGGGCGACCATTGAAT
>DASZUX010000593.1:0-5851 GCA_035547455.1 Chitinophagaceae bacterium | reverse complement strand
ATTTATTATACTGGCTCGTGGTTTAAATAGGCCAAAGCCGATATATTATCCGGTGAGGCATATATTTTTTACGGTAAAAAAAACTTTATTGCTTTATTTGCAGCCCGGAAAAAATAAGCCAATCGGCCCGGCGTTTTTTAGTAATGCAGATACACAAAAAGACCTTTTAAACCGGCTTTGTGTGTAACTATTTTTGCGCACAAAATGTGTGGATTATTAATTGGAGAGGGGTGAAAACTTTTTTAAATTGTGGAAAAGAGGGCAAAAATGGTTAAAATGGGTTGAATTGCGGTGGATAAACTTGTGCATGATGGTCTAATAAATATAAATGTAAAAAAACGTTTATAACCCGCCATACACCCGTTATATTCGTCCCCCCCTTTGAAAACGGGTAAAAACATAAGGCGCCAGATATAGCATTTCTGTACCCGCCGAAGGCCAAAACTTTAACGATGTAAGAAACTATTTATAATGGAAATTACTAACCTAAACAAAGACAGAAAAAACAGGAGAAAGCCGTCATTAGACCTTACTACCATGGTGTACGGCAAAATACCGCCGCAGGCTAAAGAACTGGAAGAAGCTGTGCTGGGCGCTATTATGCTTGAAAAAAGCGCCTTTGACACCGTGATAGAAATACTAAAGCCGGAGTGTTTTTATGTAGATGCCCACCAGCGTATTTTTAAAGCTTTTCAAAGTCTTGCCCAAAAGAGTACCCCCATAGATATTTTAACTGTTGTAGAGGAACTTAAAATAAAGGAAGAGCTTGATACAGTAGGCGGCCCCTACGCCATTACCAAACTTACAAATACCGTTGTTTCAACCGCCAATATTGAGGCGCACGCAAGAATAGTGCTGCAAAAATTTATTCAGCGCGAGCTGATACGCATTAGCGGCGAAATAATAGGAGATGCTTACGAGGACAGTACTGATGTGTTTGACCTGCTGGACGACAGCGAGACTAAAATGTTTAACATTACCAATAATTATCTTAAAAAGAACTACGATGACATTGGTAACGTGCTGGCAAAAGCCATTAACCGCATTGATGAAATGCGCAACCGTACGGAAGATATATCTGGCGTGCCCAGCGGGTTTGCAAGCCTTGACCGGGTTACCTTTGGCTGGCAGCCTACCGACCTTATTATTCTTGCGGCACGCCCTTCAGTTGGTAAAACCGCGTTTGCATTAAACCTGGCGCGCAATGCAGCGCTAAGCCCCATAAAGCCAACACCGGTGGCTGTGTTTTCACTTGAAATGAGCGCTGCGCAGTTGGTGCAGCGTATTCTTTCCGCCGAAAGCGAAATTGCTTTGGAAAAGATAAACCGAGGTAAGCTGGAGGAATATGAATACCAGCAACTGCATACAAAAGGTATTAAACGGCTGGAGCAGGCGCCAGTATTTATTGATGACACTGCAGCGCTGAATATATTTGAGTTTCGCGCCAAGGCACGCAGGCTTGTTAATAAGCATAAGGTAGGGCTGATAATAATTGACTACCTGCAGCTAATGAGCGGCAGTAACGACCGCAACTCAAACCGCGAACAGGAAATAAGCACCATATCAAGAAACCTGAAAGCGCTGGCAAAAGAACTGAACATACCCATTATAGCGCTGAGCCAGTTAAGCCGTGCCGTAGAAACCCGTAAAGAAAGCAAAATGCCGCAGTTGAGCGACCTTAGGGAATCTGGCGCGATTGAACAGGATGCGGATATGGTTATGTTTATCTACCGACCTGAATACTATGAAAACATGACCAACGAAATGGGCGAAAGTACCCGTGGCGAAACACACATACGCATAGCCAAACACCGTAACGGATCGTTAGAAAATATTAAACTGCGGGCATTACTGCACATACAGAAATTTGAGGAGTGGGAAACTGATAACGGCTTTGGCGGCCTTGGCCCCGGTAGCTGGAAACCTGTTGGCCCTGCACCATCGGCCGGAGATAGCAGTGGGGATGGCGGAAGGTTGTTTATACAAAAGGGCAGCCGCATGAACAGCGGTGACTTTGATGATGGTTTTGATGGTGGCGCACCGTTTTAAGGGTTTGCAGTTTTTCTCATTTCTTAAACTGGCCCTGAAGGTTTTGCCGGGTGCAACAGCAGCAAGCATACTTTCAAAGCGTTTTATAAATATTTCGTGTGAGCAGGGCTTACGTGTAGCAGGTGTGGCTACGGCGATCTCAGGTTTTCAAAAACCTGTGGCGGGTTAAATTTTTAACTCAAATACTTCCCCACAATGGGCACACGGCGGCCTACGCCAAATGCCTTGGGCGACACGCGTATAATAGGGCAAAACTGGTTGCGCTTATACTCGTTGGTATTTACAATTTTTAAAATACGGTCAACAAGGGCGCTGTCATAACCCAGCGCTTTTATTTCTGCCGGGCCAAGTCTTCTTTCTATGTAGTGGTAAAGAATCCTGTCAAGAATATTATAGTCAGGCAGGCTGTCAATATCCTTCTGTCCAGGTCTTAATTCCGCGCTGGGCGCTTTATTAATAATATTCTGCGGAATGATTTCGCCATTGCGGTTTATGTAATCAGCCAGTGCATATACCTGCAGCTTATAGCAATCACCCAGCACACCAAGGCCGCCGGCCATATCGCCGTAAAGCGTTCCATAACCGGTAGCAAGCTCACTTTTGTTGGATGTGTTGAGCAGAATGTAGCCAAACTTATTGGCAATGGCCATAAGTATGTTGCCTCTTGTACGGCTTTGCATGTTTTCTTCTGCGAGGGAGAAGGGCAGGCCGTTAAAAACAGGTTCTACCGTATGCAGCATAGCATTGTACACTTCGTCAATACGTATTATGTCATACGGGTTGCCGAGGTTTTTGCTGAGTTGCACAGCATCGTCAACCGAATGGCCTGTAGAATAAGGGGAGGGCATAAGAATGGCCCGCACATTTTGTTTACCAAGCGCATCGCAGGCTATGGCTAAAGTAACGGCAGAATCAATGCCACCTGAAGAACCCAGGATAGCCTTACTAAAGCCCATTTTGGTAAAGTAGTCGCGTATGCCCAGGATAAGTGCCCCATATACCTGGTGAATATTAAGGTGTTCATCAAGATACTCGGGGTTATATGCAGGAGATGGCTGGTGCACTGCCTCAATAACAGCAACGTCAATTGTGCCGTCTGCATTTACTGTTGCACCTTCAACCGCTTCTTTAAACACAGGCAGTTGTTTGCACAGGTTGCCATATTTATCAAATATGAGAGATGAACCGTCAAACACCACCTCTGTCTGGCTGCCTATGGCATTACAATAAAACATAGGCAACCTGTATTTTAGCACGTTGGCTTTTACAACTGCCTTACGGTCTTCATCGTGCATATAATCAAAAGGTGAGGCGCTGAGGTTTACCATAATGTCAGGCTGCTGTTGTACCAGCTCATCCATCGGGCAAGTACGGTATAGCGGGTTATCGTTAATATTCCATAAATCCTCGCAAATGGTTATAGCCAGCCGCCTGCCTTTAAATTCCACCACTTTCCAGTCAAAAGCGGGTTCAAAATAGCGGTATTCGTCAAACACATCATAGGTAGGCAGCAGGGTTTTATGTATTTCGGCTTTTATTTCTTTTTCATATAACAAAAAGGCCGCGTTAAACAAATCTTTGCCCAGCACCTGCGGGTTGCGTGCGGGCGAGCCTACCAGTACGCCGATAGTATCGGCATGCTGTTTTATAGCGTCAATGCTGTCGTAGCATTTATTAATAAAGTCATTAAACTCTACAAAATCGCGGCAGGGGTAACCACTGATACACATCTCGCTGAACACTACCAAATCTGCACCCTGCGCCTTTGCTTCGTTTATCCCGTCAATTATTTTTTGTGTGTTGCTTTCAAAGTTGCCGATATGATAATTCTGCTGCGCTAAAACAATTTTCATGGTGCAAATTTCGGAAAAAAGAAGTATTTGCTACGAATGGGTATTGCGGATTGTAATGGGGCGGATGGTTATCAGCCCCTGCGGGGCTGAGCGGTACAACACGCTGTGCAAAGGGCGATCAAAAAACCCCAAAAAAATTCTTAAAAAACTTCCCCAAAAAGTGAGACACCCCCGTCTTTTTTATATATAGTACAGAGAAGCTCTTTGACAAATTTTAATCACACAAAATGTAATGGTAAAGCAGGATGAATTATTGCAAAATTTTTTATATTTGTGATATAAAATATTGAAATTCAATTTATTATGTAAAATGGCATTCCTCCCTTTTCCTCCTGTATCCTCCCCATTCCTCCCGGGGCTACCGGGACAGTTTAGCATGAGGAGATCGCCACAGCTTCGCCGCGTGCAAAGGCTGGCCATTGCTTCGCGATGACGTGTTGCAACACACCGCTGCCTGTTCATTTTCTTTTGTTTGTACTTTGTACTTTTTAACTCGTACTTAAGGCATATTGAAGGGACGATAGCGACCTTAGCGACACAAAAAGGTTGAGGGCGATGAAGCAATCATCGGTTCACGTTTCACGATTGACTATTCGCTGTTCATCATTCACGCCTTTACTCTCCCCACACTTGCGTGGCCTTTATGGCTTTTGCCCAGTTGGATGCAAGCGCAGCACGCTGTGCTTCGGCTGCAGCCGGTGCGAATACAGTATCCACCTGCCACTGCTGTTGTATCTCTTCCATATTATTCCAGTAACCCACTGCAAGGCCGGCAAGGTATGCAGCGCCCAGCGCGGTGGTTTCTGTTATTTTAGGGCGGATAACAGGCGTATTGAGGATATCGGCCTGAAACTGCATTAAAAGGTTATTGGCTGTTGCGCCCCCATCAACGCGCAGCTCTTTTACCGGCATACCCGCATCTGCATGCATGGCATTCACCACATCCATGGTTTGGTAAGCAATGCTTTCAAGCGCAGCGCGCGCTAAATGAGCTGATGTAGTGCCGCGGGTTAAACCAACTATGGTGCCGCGGGCATGCTGGTTCCAGTACGGCGCGCCAAGCCCTGCAAAGGCAGGAACAAAATATACACCGCCGTTATCTTCTGCCTTTTGTGCAAGCGCCTCCACTTCGGGCGAGGAGCGTATAAGGTGCAGTCCATCTCTTAACCACTGCACTACAGCGCCGGCAATAAACACACTGCCTTCCAGGGCGTATTGTGTTTTACCGCCCACCTGCCAGGCAATGGTGGTAAGCAGGTTGTTGCTGGAGAGCACAGGTTTTTCGCCCGTATTCATCAGCATAAAGCAGCCTGTACCGTAAGTATTTTTTACCATGCCTGCGGTGGTGCACATTTGCCCGAACAGCGCGGCCTGCTGGTCGCCTGCTATACCGGCAATAGGTATGTTGTGAGAAGTAAGAATATTTTGCGTATGCCCGTACACCTCGCTGCTGCTGCGTACCACGGGCAAAACAGTTTTAGGTATGTTCATCAGTTGCAGCAAATCGTCATCCCATTGCAGGGTATGTATATTGTACAGCATAGTTCGGCTGGCATTGCTTACGTCTGTTGCATGTACCAGGCCGTTGGTAAGCTTCCATAAAAGCCAGGTGTCAATGGTGCCGAAGCAAAGTTCGCCTTTGGAGGCCATTTCCCTGGCCCCTTTAACATTGTCCAGTATCCATTTTAGCTTGGTGGCCGAAAAGTAGGCGTCTATTATTAAGCCTGTTTTTCTTTGTACCGGTTGCTGGTAACCCTGCATTTTAAGCTGGTCGCAATAATGCGCAGTACGACGGTCCTGCCAAACTATAGCATTGTAAACGGGCATGCCTGTTTGTTTGTTCCATACAACGGTTGTTTCGCGCTGGTTGGTAATACCTATGGCAGCAATGTTGCGCACGGTAAGGCCGGCCATGGTAATTGCCTCTGCCGCCACGCCAAGCTGGGTGC
>DASZUX010000592.1:0-3739 GCA_035547455.1 Chitinophagaceae bacterium | reverse complement strand
ATCACATCCTCCTTCTTCCGTGCAAACAGGCCCGGCTAGGCGTAATGACCGCAAGACTATTGACCAGCACCTGCAACTGCTTAAAAATTATCCGCGCCAACAATTAATATACCAGGTATTGACAGACAATATAATTAAATTTTATGCAGAAGAGCAGCAATAAAAATCCCCGCCGGAGAGCAGGCAGGGAGTTGTTATGAGCAAGCAACCGATCAAATTAAATAAAAACCCCTATTATCAAAACATATTCAAACTCCTGTTTTATAATATATCCCCGGCGGGGATAATATTCAATAAGGCAATGGATTGAGTTTATGAAAGTAACCTGGTTATTTTTTGCTAAAATAAATACTTTGTATAAAACAAACAACTGTTCGTTAATATTTTTTTATCCTTTAACCACGTATTTTGCGCCGGGTTGTGTATACATTTTTAGTTTTTTGCAACAAACATTACTGTAACATTATGAATGTTTTAGAGTTATTTAAAAATATTACTACGCTGGTTTTTGATGTTGACGGCGTTTTAACTGACGGTAGCCTGTTTTTAATGCCTGGCGGTGCTATGGTACGGCGTATGAGCATTAAAGACGGTTATGGTATTCAACTTGCCATAAAAAAGGGATATCATATTGTTGTAATTTCTGGTGGCGACTCGCCGGAAGCTGCTGCCAGGCTTGAAAAGTTGGGTGTAAAACACATTTTTATGAAATGTGATAACAAAAAGGCTGTATTACTCGATTTTATAGCACAGCAACACCTGGAAAAGAAAGAAGTACTGTTTATGGGTGATGACATGCCTGACTTTGACGTTTTGCAAGCCTGCGGGCTACCCTGCTGCCCGCGTGACGCTACTGCTGAAATTAAAGAAATCTGTAAATACATTTCCCCGCTTAAAGGCGGGGAAGGCTGTGTAAGAGATGTAATAGAAAAAATACTCAAATTGAGGGGGGACTGGGGGGTAAATACGCACATAAAAGCGCAATAATGTATTGAATTTTACCATGTTGAATATTACCGTTTATTTTGCCTTATAAAAACGTTTCCGGCTGAAATTAATATCTGCATTTTTACGCTTAATACGCTGGCCAAACCTGGTATTTATAGTACTTACACAGCTTCTATTTGTATATTGCATAATTATGCCTGTGTATACTAAGGCAGGGGTTGTGCCTATTGTGTATGGCTGGCGGTTTGTGTGGCTTTGCCTTTCATCGGTTGTAATTGCTGCTGCAGGGTATATTATTAACGACTATTTTGACCTTAACATTGACCTTATTAACAAGCCGGACAAAATGGTGGTGGATAAAATTATTCATCGCCGGTGGACTATTGTATGGCACCTGGTATTAAGTTTTACGGGCATAGCGCTTGGTTTTTATCTTGATATTACTACCCGCATCTTCCTGTTAGGCGCCTCAAACTTTGCTTGTGTATTGCTGTTGTTTCTTTATTCAATATCACTTAAAAAAAAGTTTTTAATCGGCAATGTGGTTATTTCGTTGCTCACCGCGTGGGTAATACTGGTAATTGGCTGGTGCGAAAACGAGAACATCATTAATACGCATAATAGATTGCAGTGGCAAAAAATAATTCGCGAAACTTTTTTATATGCAGGGTTTGCTTTTATAATTTCCCTTATACGCGAGGTAATTAAGGACATGGAAGATATTGATGGCGACAGGAAATACGGTTGCCGCACTATGCCTATTGTGTGGGGCATTAATGCAACCAAGGTTTTTGTTGCAGTATGGCTGGTGGTGCTGGTAGCTGTTTTGGTAATAGTGCAGGTATATGCCGCAGGGCTGCATTGGTGGCTTAGCATTATATATTGCCTGCTGTTTATTGTTGCCCCGCTGTTATGGATTTTAAAAAAATTATATAAAGCCAAAACAAGCCGGCATTTTCATTCGCTCAGTTCGCTGGTAAAGCTTGTAATGCTTACAGGCATCCTGTCAATGTTGTTCTTCAGGTATTACCATTAATCAATATCACGCTTATTTTTGTAAGCTGTTACTAAAGCTTAATGCTTGTACATTTTATTTTAAAAAATGAAAAAAATTATACTTGCCTCTCAATCGCCACGCAGGAAGCAGTTATTGGAATGGGCAGAAGTGCCCTTTGATATTTTAGTAAAAGAAACCGATGAGCATTACCCGGCAGGTATGATAATTGAAGAAGTACCGCTTTATATTGCACGCAACAAAGCCCTTGCCATAGCCCGGTTGGCTGGTGAAAATACCCCTGTCATTTTAGCCGCAGATACAGTGGTAGTGCTGGGCAATACTATAATTGGCAAACCGCAAAACAAGCAGCATGCCGTTGAAATATTAACAGCACTTTCCGGGAATACACACAGGGTTATTACCGGCGTAGTTTTATTGGGTAATGGAAAAGAAACGGCCTTTGCAGATATTACTGAGGTAACTTTTCATCCTTTAACGGCAACTCAAATTGAATTTTATGTTGACAAATACCAGCCGTACGATAAAGCTGGTGCGTATGCTATACAGGAATGGATTGGAGTAGTGGGCATAAAAAGTATCCAGGGTGATTTTTATAATGTAATGGGCCTGCCGGTTAGCCGCGTAGTACAGGCGCTGCGGCAACTGGAATAAAAATAATTGCATAAAATTTTGTACCGTTATAAAAATGGAATAATTTTCACAGCATGACCGAACGATTGCTGCAATTCATCTGGCAATTTCAGTATTTCAACAAACAATCCTTAGCTACCACAGATGGTACACCGCTGCATATTTTGTCTCCTGGCCAGTTTAACAGTAACCAGGGGCCTGATTTTTCAGAAGGGAAAATAAAACTCGGTAATACAATATGGGCGGGTAATATAGAGCTACACGTAAAAGCGTCTGACTGGCTTACGCATAAACACCAGGCTGACAGGAACTATCAAAATATAATACTGCATATTGTTTGGCAAAACGACCGAGAAATTGCGGATGCAACAGGCACTCCCTTGCCAACGCTTGAACTGCAGCCACAAGTGCCTGTTATAATGCTGGAAAAATATGCCTTGCTTATGCAGCACACAGGCTTTGTACCCTGCGAAAATTTTTTACCGGCACTTAGTGGCATCGCATGGTTTTCGTGGAAAGAACGGCTGGCTGTTGAAAGACTTATGCGGAAATCAAAAGATGTACTGTTTTTACTCCGCCAGTCAAATAACCATTGGGAAGAAGTATTCTGGCAAATGCTGGCAAAAAACTTTGGCATACCTGTAAATGCTGAAGTTTTCCAAAATATAAGCAAGGCAGTATCAATAAACATACTTGCAAGGCATAAAAACCAGTTACACCAGTTAGAGGCGCTATTGCTTGGGCTTGCTGGCTTACTGGATGATGATTTTAAAGAAGATTACCCGCAAATGCTGCAAAAAGAATACAGGTATCTTGCTAAAAAATATGTATTACAGCAGGTAACCCTGGCTCCGTCTTTCCTGCGCATGCGGCCTGCAAATTTCCCCACGCTCAGGCTTGCACAGCTTGCAATGCTCATCCACCAGTCCTCTCACCTTTTTTCCCGTATTAAAGAAACCCAAAGTATATCCGAAGTACAGGAAATGTTCACAGTAACTGCTAATGATTATTGGCATTACCATTATGTTTTTGATCAGCCCGCGCCATATACCGCAAAACGGCTTGGCAGGCAGATGGTAAATAATATTATAATTAACACGGTAATACCAATACTGTTCGCCTATGGTGTTGAACATAATAACC
>DASZUX010000591.1:0-8027 GCA_035547455.1 Chitinophagaceae bacterium | reverse complement strand
TAGCGATCTGGTTTTACATAGCCACCTTCGTTACTATCGCTGTGCTGCACGTCGTCAATTCTTTTGAATTGCCGGTCTCTGCATTTAAGAGTTATATGGTTTATGCCGGGGTGCAGGATGCACTGGTGCAATGGTGGTATGGCCACAATGCAGTAGCATTCTTTCTTACAACACCTTACCTGGGTTTAATGTATTACTTTCTGCCCAAGGCAGCCAACAGGCCGGTATATTCGTACCGCCTGTCCATCATACATTTTTGGGCTTTGATATTTATTTATATATGGGCCGGCCCCCACCACCTGTTATATACTTCACTGCCTGATTGGGCACAATCACTTGGAGTAGTGTTTTCAGTAATGCTTATTGCACCAAGTTGGGGCGGTATGCTTAACGGGCTGTTTACCCTGCGCGGCGCATGGGATAAAGTGCGTGAAGATCCTGTGCTTAAGTTTATGGTAGTTGCCATTACCTGTTATGGTATGGCTACGTTTGAAGGACCCATGCTTAGCATTAAAAATGTAAATGCCATATCGCACTTTACTGATTGGACTATTGCCCACGTACACGTTGGTGCCCTTGGATGGAACGGCTTTTTAACCTTTAGCGTATTATACTGGCTTGTACCTAAAATGTGGAATACAACCCTGTACTCCAAAAAAATGGCCACTACCCATTTTTGGATTGGCACCATTGGCATAGTGCTGTATGTAGTGCCTATGTACTGGGCAGGTTTTACCCAAAGTATTATGTGGAAAAGCTTTACTGAAGAAGGCCAGCTAAGGTTCCAGTTTCTTGAAACTGTAACACACATCGTACCTATGTATTTAATACGCAGCATTGGCGGCGCATTGTATATATCAGGCGTGTTTGTAATGCTGTATAACCTGTACAAAACTGCAAAACAGGGCAGCTTTGTAGCCAATGAAGCTGCTGAAGCAGCGCCGCTGGTAAAAGGCGCGCCTGAAGCTACCCACGGCAAGCAATACTGGCACAGGTGGATTGAAAGGCGCCCCATGCAGATGCTGGTTTGGAGCCTCGTTGCTGTGGCTATTGGCGGCGTGGTTGAAATGATACCCACCTTCCTGGTAAAAAGTAATATACCTACTATAAGCAGTGTAAAACCATATACGCCGCTTGAATTATATGGGCGCGACATTTATGTGCGCGAAGGCTGTTACTTGTGCCACTCTCAAATGATACGTCCTTTCAGGGATGAGGTGGCAAGATATGGCGAGTACTCAAAAGCAGGTGAGTTTGTATATGACCATCCCTTCCAATGGGGCTCAAAACGCACCGGTCCAGACCTGGCACGTGTGGGCGGTAAATACCCTGATAGCTGGCACTACAACCACATGATGGATCCGCAGTCAATGTCACCCGGTTCAATTATGCCTTCTTACCCATGGTTATATAACGATGAGATTGATACGCTGAGAATACCTAAGATGATATGGGCTATGCGTAAACTGGGTGTGCCTTACCCTGATGGGTATGAACAAAAAGCCGTACAGGATTTAGATGCACAGGCCAGGACCGTACAGGGAGACCTTAAAGGCGAAAGCAAAATAACCGCCCGCGATAATAAAGAAATACTGGCGCTTATTGCTTACCTGCAGCGTCTTGGTAAGGATATTAAAGCAGCGCCACAGCAAACAGCCGCCGGCAATAATGCAAGCAACGCTGTAATGGGCAATTAACAACATTGCAAATAATATAAACGCATTGTAATATGAACTTCATTCACTACGTAGAAAAAATAACCGGCGTAAGCATATACGGGCTTGTCTCGCTTATCCTGTTTGGTTTATTCTTCACCATTATTACCATCTGGGCTTTTAGGGCCGATAAAAAAATGATTGAAGAAGTTAAGAACATACCATTGAAACCTAACGCATAAAATTTTTTTGTATGAAGCGTACATTCATCAATAACATCTTTCTAAAAAAACAATACATAATGGCAGCCGCATTGCTGGCGGCAGGGCTGCCTGCCTTTGCTGAAGGCGGGCCTAAACCTTCGTCATCCATGTCAAATCCTTATATAATGCTGCTGGTAATTGTGGCCGTGGCTTTAGCGCTGGTAATTGCCATACTGGCAAAAGTAGTGCTGGGTGCTGCGGGCATATTTGTAGAAAAGGCTAAACAGGAAGGGAAACAGGCCGGCGCCGCAGCTACTAAGGCTGCGGTAGTTGCCGGGCTTGTGCTGTTTGGCGGTATTAAAGCAATGGCACAGGACGCAGCGTCCGATGCCGGCGCTTCCGCAACAGCATCGTCATCATCTGTAAGCAGCGTGTCAGACACCGCCTATTACCTGCTGGTAAGCGTGGTATTTACTGAGTTGTTGCTTATACTCGTGCTGCTGTACATGTTGCGTGTGTTTATCGGCATTAAAAGAAAGGCGGGCAAGCTTGCGGCAGGCGCTGAAGGCGTTGCCGCCGTAAAGGCTGCCAAAGCTACACGGTTAAGCTGGTGGGATAAGTTTAATAAGTTTAAAACCCTGCAGGAAGAAGTGGAACTTGACCTTGGGCATAATTATGATGGCATACGTGAACTTGACAACCGCTTACCGCCATGGTGGCTGTGGGGTTTTTACATAACCATCATTTTTGCATGTGGTTACCTGTATATGCACCATATATCCCATACATTGCCCGATAACTTACAGCAATACCAGGCGCAGGTGGCAGAAGGTGAAGCGCAAAAAGAAGCTTACCTTAAAAAGGCCGCCAATAATGTAGATGAAAATACTGTAAAACTGCTGACAGACCAGGCAAATGTAGATGCTGGCAAGGCAGTATTTCAGTCAACCTGTTTTGCATGCCACGGTAAAGCCGGCGAAGGCGGTGTAGGGCCTAACCTTACCGATAATTACTGGCTGCACGGCGGTAGTATAAGCGATGTGTTTAAAACCATTAAATATGGCTGGCCCGACAAAGGCATGAAAAGCTGGAAGGATGATTTTTCACCGGTACAGATTGCACAGATTGCCAGCTATGTTAAATCGCTGCACGGTACCAATCCTGCTAATGCTAAAGCGCCTCAGGGCACACTGTTTACTGATTCCTCAATAACCGCAGCCAAAGACACCACACTGGTTACTAAAAAAATGTAGCACTACGGTAGTTTACAACTATAAACGATGAGTACACAAATTACAAACAAGAATATATCACCCGAAAGCTTTAGGGATAGTCTTGCTACGGTTGATAAAGCCGGCAAACGTAAATGGATTTTTGCGCAAAAGCCGAAAGGCCGGTTTTACAGGTGGCGCACACTGGTTAGCCTGTTGTTTTTTGCTATATTGGTAACACTCCCGTTTATCTATGTAAACGGCAACCCGCTGTTTCTTTTTAATATACCTAACGCAAGGTTTATCATTTTCGGCAAAGTATTCTGGCCGCAGGACTTTTTCATCTTCGGCCTTACTATGATAACCTTTATTGTAATCATCGTATTGTTTACTGCTGCATTTGGCAGGCTGTTTTGCGGGTGGGTATGTCCCCAAACAATTTTTATGGAAATGCTGTTCAGGAAAATTGAGTACTGGATTGATGGGGATGCAAATGAACAAAAGCTGTTAAAACAATCACCCTGGACTACCAAAAAAATTGTAAAGCGTGTTACAAAACATATTGTGTTTTACCTGCTTGCTTTTGTAATAGCCAACTTTTTTTTAAGCTATATTATTGGCGTAAAGGAGTTGGGCAAAATAATAAAAGAGCCGGTAAACCAGCATGTTGGCGGGCTAATTTCAATCATGGTATTTTCAGGAGTGTTTTATGGCGTGTATGCCTTTTTTCGCGAGCAGGTATGCACAGTGGTATGCCCTTATGGAAGGTTGCAAAGTGTGTTGCTTGACAATAACTCTATGATTGTAGCCTATGATTATAAACGCGGCGAGCCAAGGGGCAAGTTCAGCAAAACAAATACTGACCTGGGCGATTGTATTGACTGTTTGCAGTGTGTTAAAGTATGCCCCACAGGCATTGATATACGTAACGGTACGCAGATGGAATGTGTGGGATGTACTGCCTGTATTGAGGCCTGTGATTTTATGATGGAAAAAGTAGGTCGGGAAAAAGGGCTGGTACGCTACGCATCTGAGTTGGGTATTAAAAACGGTGAAAAACTGCATTACTCCACAAGGATGAAACTGTACACTTCCTTAACCCTTGTGCTGGTAAGTATTTTAACTATACTGCTGGTTACCCGGAAAGATATTGATTCAACTATTATGCGTACGCCGGGTATGCTGTATTACGAAAAAGGGCAGGATAGCCTTAGCAACCTGTACAACATAAAAATTGCCAATAAAACTACGCGCAGTATACCGCTTACCCTACAGGTAGAAGGTACACAGGGTAACGTGCAGATTGTTGGCGAAAGGTTTATTAATGTTAAAAGAGAAGATGAAAGTGCGGGAACTTTTTTTGTAGTGCTGCCCAAAAATGTAGTTAAACAGCGAAAAACAGTAATACACATAGGACTTTATGAAGGCGGTAAAAAAATTGATGAAATAAAAACAAACTTCTTAGGGCCTTTTTAAACTTATAAAACTTTTAGGTATGAAAATAAGTTGGGGTACAAAGCTTACCATTGTATTCGTGGTGTTTGCAGGGTCAATATCATATATGGTGTACCAGTGTATGAACGTGCCTGTAAACCTTGTATCAGGTGAATATTACAAAGAAGAAATAGCTTACCAGCAGGTAATTGACGGCACCAAAAATGCCAATGGCCTGAGCACTCACCCCCAGGTAATACAAACAAGCAGCGATATAATTATACAACTGCCCGCAGAAATGAAGAACCAGGCAGTAACCGGTTCAGTAGTATTTTACAATGCTGCCAGCGCCGGTAAAGACAAAACCTTTAACCTGCAACCTGGTGTTAACGCACAGCAGGTTATTACCGGCGCAGGGGTTAAACCTGGCAAATACATTGTAAAAACTGACTGGTGGGCCAATAAAGTGCATTACCATAATGAGCAGCCTGTAACCGTTTTATAACTATTAACAGCAACATTATGTGGCAGGCAATAACCATGGGCATAACATTTGGTTTTGTAAGCAGCTTTCACTGTATTGGTATGTGCGGGCCGCTGGTGCTGGCATTGCCGGTACAAACACTGCCGCCGGCCAAACGCAGGGCAGCCATATTTTTATACCATATTGGCCGCATAGCCACCTATACTATGCTGGGTATCATATTTGGCATTGTGGGCAGGCATATATTTATGGCTGGTTTTCAGCGGGTGCTGTCAATATCAGCAGGCGTATTAATACTGGCGGTTTTGGCAGGCGGTAAAATTTTTGCGGCGCGCGTAAATACATTTGGCTGGTTTTTTAACGTACTGCAAAAAAACATACAGCGGTTATGGCAAAAAGCAAGCATAGGTAATTTTATATTACTTGGCAGTCTTAACGGGCTGCTGCCATGTGGTATGGTGTATTTTGCGCTTGCCAGTGCCTTAAGCTTTGGCAGCATTACAGGCAGTATGTTATTTATGGCTGGTTTTGGCTCGGGCACATTAGTACTTATGCTTGCCCTGCATTATTTTGGCAGCGGCTATATAAGCCTTACTGTACGCAATAAAATGCGCAGGGCGGTGCCTATAGTACTGATATTTACCGGGGTGCTGCTTATTTTTCGCGGGTTAAACCTGGGCATACCCTATTTAAGCCCTAACATTGGCGGCGGGCATACTGGGGTTATATCCTGTCACTAAAACATGCCCAGCGTATCTTTGGCCTTGTCCTGGTAACCAAATTCATCATCCTTGCCAAATTCCTTTCCGTTATATCTTCCATACCTGAGTACCGTAAATGCAAGCCATACCATTAGCAATGGAGCAAACAGCATCATGCAAAACGCAATATCAACGGTAGAAGGAAATTGTATGAGTGTGACATATACTATTAGGTACACTGTAACAAACCAACCCACAATATAAGGATTACGTATCATAGGAAAGCGTTTTATGTAAGTTACACAAAATATTCTCAACCGGGTGTGCTTGGGAATAAAACGCGGCAGGCGCCCCGTAAATTTTACTGCCCTGCCCCCGGTGTGTTACTTTTTGCCATTTTGCTTTTTGCAACTGTTGAGTAGCTTTGCCTTATTGTTTATAATTATTATACAGTAACTATGGAAGAGATAATTATTGCCGACACTATGGCTCAGTTGAGCATCAGGCAATCTTGTATTGACGGTGCTTTGTTTAACAATGTTAAACTTAGTAAAGCAATTTTTTTTGATGTAGCTATGGATGGTGTAAAGATAACAAACGCAAACCTTAGCGGTCTTGAGATTGAGGGCGCACAGTTAGGAGGCGCATATATTCATAATGTAGGCATGCCGCCTGAAGGTCATCCCATGTATGAACCGGGGGCAAAAATGCAGCCTTTGAAGATAGAGGATTGTAAACTTGACGGAAGTGTAATAACCAACTGCAGCCTTGCCGGGGTGCACATAACCGGGTGCAACATACATGGTATGACAATAAACGGTATTTTGGTAGAAGAAATGCTTAAAAGCTATAGGAGTAAATAAGTTAGCACGAGAGAGGCCGTTAACATTTGTCAACGGCCCCTATACTTTTTTTTTAACAGCAGGATGTAACATTTACCTGTTGCCACCGCCACCGCCGCGGTTGCGCATTCTTTCCATCATGCGTTGCTGCATTGCATCCAGCTTAGCAATTTGTTCGTCGGTTAATGTGCCTTTGTAGCGGGCTTTCATTTGCTGGTTAACTTCAGCAATCTTGGCCCTTTTGTCGTCCTGGCTCATTGATTGGTCCATAAAAATATCCCTCATTTGTGGCTGAAATTCCTGGCGTATAGCCATTACAGAATCTACCTGCACATCAGAAAGGCCGATTGAATCTTTAAGCATTTGCTTGTAGCGTTCGCCGCCGCCACCGCGGCCGCCCTGGGCAAATGATGAAACTGTGAAAAGAGACATGGCAACAACCATGCATACGAGTATCTTTTTCATGTGTTTTAATTTTCCCTTGTTCTTCCCGGTGATTTGTTTATTGTTTTTGAAGGGGAAGAAAAGGACGTGATAAAATTTATAGAACACAAAATTCATTCTATGTTTAACCTGCTTTTTTGGTTTTCGGTGAAGTTTTACTCTTTTGAGGCGAAGTCTTCTTTTTAATAGATTTTGTATCCTGCAGCTTTTTTCTTTGTTCAGCGGTTAACACGGCATTAACCTGTTTTTGTTTTTCTTTTTTCAGGGTAGCAATTTGCTGTTTTTTTTGTGCAGGAGTAAGCGTGCTGTCCCCTTTTATTTTAACTGATTTTTTGTTGTAGTTTTTACTGGCTGCTTTTATACGGGCCTGCTGCTCTTTGGTTAAAACCAATCGCTTGTAAGTGCCGGGTTTGTGTGCTTTAGGTTTGTGATTGGTGGTATCAGCCTGTGCATGGGTAACCATGCAAAAACCAATAAATGCAAGCGCCGCTATTAACTTCTTCATTTGTTATTTTTTGCAATAAATATAATGGTTACAAGTGCCTTGTAACTATGGCGCTGCTTTAAAATGTGTTAAAAAAAATGCTCCTCATAAAAAGGAGCATTGATATAAAAAAAATATAAAAAAATGTAACCTTTTTACCTTAAAAACAGCAATTCCCGGTATTTAGGCAATGTCCATTCATCATCGCTTACCAGGTGTTCCAGCTTATCAACATGATACCTTATTTCATCAAAAAAAGCCGTTTTTACCTGGCTTTCATAAGCAATGGCTTTTGTGCGTGTATCGGTAATATTATTTGCTATTTTACGCGCTTCAACCAGGTCGTGCACTTTTTGGTGCACCGTTTGAATGTGTGCCGATATATCTTTTACAATTTCAAGCTGGCTTGTATAGGCTGTTTCAGGTAACCCGGCTTCTTTCAGACCTTTAATATTTGTTAATAACATATTCTGGTAGTTTACAGCCGCAGGTATAATATGGTTTATTGCAAGGTCGCCCATTATACGGCCTTCAATCTGTACCTTTTTAATATAATTCTCAAGCTCAAT
>DASZUX010000590.1:0-15317 GCA_035547455.1 Chitinophagaceae bacterium | reverse complement strand
GTTTACAGGTTTTGACGATGGTAACCGCGTAAAAACCATAAACATTGTAACCAAGAAAAATATGAAAACTGGTTATTTTGGAAAGGTGATAGCCGGTGTTGGTAATAAGGGCCTGTACGATGAAGCCGTAAACTTAAGCCGGTTTAAAGGTAACCAGCAGATTACTTTTATAGGCCAGGGCAATAATACCAACAAGCAAAACTTTACCGTGCAGGATATTTTAGGTGGCGGCGGCGGTGGTCGTGGAGGTTTTGCAGGCGGTCTTGGCGGTGGCGCCGGGCGTAACTTTGGTGGCGCCGGGGGCAACAGGGCCGGTAATGGCGGCGGTTTAACTACAGGGTTTAATACCAATGGTAACAACGGCATAACAACAACGTGGGCAGGCGGCCTTAATTACAGGGATAACTGGGGCAAAAGCACCCAGGTAGCAGGTAGTTATTTTTATAATAACCTGCTTACTGAAAAAGACCAAAACAGCAATACAGAGAATTTTATCAAAGGCGATTCTTCCATATTCAACAACCAGGACCAGTCTTCACGCAACAGGAATGTGAACCAGCGGATAAATTTTAATATCCAGACTGATTTTGACTCAGTAAACTCAATGATTATACGCCCAAATATGAGCGTTCAGCAATCAGATGGCGAATCATCAACCAGCACTACTACCACAAAAGGCAAATCGGTGCCCATCAGTAGTTCTACTGCCAAAACCAATACACATAACAGCGGATATAACGGCAGTGCGGACATCCTGTTCAGGCACAAATTTGCTAAAAAAGGCAGAACATTCTCGATAGGTATTAATTTCGGGGGAAGTTCCAACAATGGCAATGGCGAGAATTATTCAAAAAGCCTGTACCATTTGGGCACAGACTCAACCAGTATTATTGACCAGCATTATACAAGCAAAACGGACAGCAGGAATATAAGCGCCACCTTCTCCTATACCGAACCCGTTAGCAAGCATTCAATACTTGAATTGAACTATAACTATTCTTACACCAAAAACAACGCTGACAAGTACACGTTTGATTATGACAGTGCAGCAAAGGCCTATAATATACCCGACAGCCTGCTTACCAACACTTACGAGAATACATATTTTTCAAACCGTGCCACGCTAAGCTATCTGTACCAGAATGGCAACCTTAATTTCAGCGTTGGTTCAGGTGTGCAATTTGGCAACCTGACCAGCAACAATACCAGCAAGGATATTACGCTTACACAAAAATATACCAACATCTATCCAACAGCCAATCTTACTTACAGGTTTACCACTTCAACCACGCTGCGGTTTAATTATAGCGGCCGTACCGGCCAGCCCACTGCACAGCAGTTGCAGCCTGTAATAGATAATAGCGACCCCATGAATATACAAATAGGCAACCCCAACCTTAAACAGTCATTTACCAACTCGTTCAGGTTATTGCTTATTTCATTTAACAGAACAAATTTTCATAACATGTTTGCGTCAATCAACGCAAATTTTGTAAACAATAATATAGTTAACAGCACCATCACCAATGTAATAACCGGTGTTGACAGCATTAAGCCTGTTAACCTTAACGGCACTTATAGCCTGTCCGCATTTTTTAACTATGGCTTCCCGCTTAAAAAACCAAAATCAAACATCAACTTCACCACCAACTTAAGTGACAGCAGGGGTGTAAGCCTGTTTGATACTACAGGTTCAATACAAAAACTCAACAGCGGCACACCCAGTTACACTACCAATTATACTTTGGGAGAAACTATTAAATGGACAACCAACCTGAAGAATAATTTTGACATGAATTTTGCGGCGTCGCCTACGTATAATATTGCACGGTACTCGCAGTCGCCTTCAAACAACCTCGATTACTTTTCATTGGGGTTAACCACTGACTTTACCTGGTACACTAAAAGCGGGTGGCTGTTTTCACCTGACTTTACTTACACCTATTATGGTGGCCGTGCGGCTGGTTATAATACCAGCGTACCATTGCTGAATGTAGGTTTTGCCAAACAGTTTCTTAAAAATAAAGCGGCTGAATTGCGCCTGACCGTTTATGACCTGCTAAATCAAAATGTAGCTATACAACGTACAGTAAACGAAAACTATGTACAGGATATACAAACCAAAACACTTACCCGGTACGTTCTGCTTACATTTACGTATAACCTGAGGAGTTTCCAGGGCAGCCAGCAGAACAGGCGCGGCGGTTTCGGCTTCCCCGGCGGCAGGCCGGGCGGTTTTCCCGGCGGTGGCGGTTTTGGCAGGCCTGACCTGTAAAGCAGGCATTCATAAAATCAACCCGGCAATGAAAACAGGCGGTGAAAATAAACTTCATCGCCTGTTTTTTATAGGGGCTATCCACAGCTAATGTTATGCCCAAACCGAATAATATGGTCATTAGGTACAGCTATCAGCATTTCGCACATAAGATTTTCCTTATCAACTAGTTATAATATTTACGCTCCCTTTGTTTTTCATTCTCCCAATATCCGTCCACATTGTCAATATTAATAATATACAGCCATCTAACCGGCTGACGCTGGCTACCCTGTCGCAGGAAAATTTCAACATTGCCTTTACTCATTGCCAAAATCTGCAGGCCCGCCAAGGCCTGCCTTGAACAGGTAGCAGATAACGCAAGACACGGCAAAAAAAATCCTTCACTTGTCCAAAACAGGCTGATTCATTTGATATAACTCTGTAATGTATATTTAATAACCGTTTTCGCGCTCGTGAGTGGCGAAACACAAAAAATGTATTATGAGGCAGTTAACAGTATTCAACTTTATGTCGTTAGACGGCTATTTTAAAGGTTCCGGAGGGGACATTAGCTGGGCAAAGCGCGGCGATGAGGAAGAGAACAAATTCGCCATTGAAAACGCTCAAAAAGAACACATCTTGCTATTTGGGCGCGTAACTTACCAAATGATGGGGAGTTTTTGGCCCTCGCCCACGGCATTGCAGCACAACCCCCTGATGGCGTCAGCCATGAACACATCAGAAAAAATTGTATTTTCCTCTACGCTGCAAAAAGCAGCATGGGGGCCCACAACCATTATACGCGAAAACATGGTAGCAGCAGTAAAAAAGCTGAAGCAACAGCCGGGTAAGCCGCTTACTATACTGGGCAGCGGCAGCATTATTACCCAGTTGGCAGAGGCAGGGCTTATTGATAGTTACCAGTTTTCCGTACATCCGGTAGCTATTGGCAATGGCACTTCAATTTTTAAAGGTTTGCAGCATATACTTAACCTGCAGCTTACCGGCACGCGTACTTTTAAAAACGGGGTGCTGCTGCTTAATTACAAGCCTGCATAACGGCCTATAAGGCAGTAGCTTGTCTCAATCACCTCTGTAAATTGTCGTTTTGTGCCGTTTAATAATTTGGCCCCGGGCTTTAAGTTTGTATGTAAAACGCAAATATAGCAGCCATGGAAACAAAAACACTTGACAACGATATTACAGTGCTGTATGTAACTGCAGGTATTTTTCCTGCCGGTGTAATGGCCGCTTTTAAAAAGCTGGGCGACCTTGTGCCAGATATGGCTGAGCGAAAAGTATTTGGCCTTTCCCGCCCGGAAAACGGGGCTATTAGGTACCGCGCCGCGGTGGAAGAGAAGTTTGCGGGGCAGGCAGCCCAATTGGGGTGCGGCACTATAACGCTGAAAAGCGGCAAATATGTTTGTGAAACTATAACTGGTTATATGGACAAGCTGCCTGCAATAGGCGATACATTTAAACGGCTGATTGCTTTGCCGGGCATTGACCCTGAAGGGTATTGCGTAGAGTGGTATTCAGGCCGTACTGCTGTATGCTGCATGGTACGCCTGGCAGAATAATAATTTTTTTTTAAAAATACCGGCGGCTTGTCCGGTTCACTAACCGCCGGTCGTTATTAAGATGAAATAACCTGGCGGTATAAAATTTTTACTATGGAAGAATATTTATTGCTGATGCGCCTTGATATATTAACAAAAGAAGCACAACCCAGCCCGGAACAACTGCAGGTGTATATGCAAATGTATCGCGAGTGGGTAAGCGGCATTGCTGCACAAAATAAGTTTGTGGGCGGCAAGGGGCTGTCTACCGAAGGACGCGTTTGCCGGCATAACGGTGTAATAACTGATGGGCCGTTTGCTGAGTTAAAGGAATCGCTGGCGGGTTTTATTATTATAAAAGCAACTGATTTTGAAGATGCCACTGCCATTGCTGCCGCATGCCCGATTTTGGGTGGCGCCGCCAATACTGTGGAAGTACGTAGAGTTATAGCGCATGATACAACCGCGGAAGAAAAATAGGTATGTAATGTATCGGCTGTTGATTTAAAACACTAAACACAATGTCCATTTTTATGTGATGTAACCTTTTATGGGCGAAGAAGGATTGATACCGCATTTGTTCAGAACGGAGTACAGGAAGATTGTTGCTGTATTATGCAGGTATTTTGGTTTTGCGCAGGTGGAGGCTGCCGAAGATATTGCCAGCGAAACGTTTTTAACCGCGGTACAGTCATGGGGAATAGATGGCGTGCCTGCTAACCCCCCGGCATGGTTGTATAGCGTGGCAAAAAACAAGGCCAAAAACTATATGCACAGGGCTGGCATATTTGAAAAAAAAGTAAGCCCTGTTATAAAAGCAGCCTGGGGTGCGGGAGTAGTAATAGAGGAAGTTGATTTATCGCCGCAAAACATTATTGACAGCCAGTTGCAGATGATATTCGCAATTTGCCACCCGGCTATTGCGGCAGAAGCCCAGGTGGGCCTTGCATTACGGGTATTGTGCGGGTTTGGCATTGAAGAAATTGCTGATGCTTTTTTAACCAATAAGGAAACAATTAACAAAAGGTTGTACAGGGCCAGGGAAAAACTAAGGGAAGAAAGAATATCTATCGAAATGCCCGGCGAAACAGATTTGAACGAGCGTTTAGGCCCTGTATTAACCACCGTTTACCTGCTGTTTAACGAAGGATATTATTCTGTTAGCCAAAACAATACGCTTCGAAAAGACCTGTGTCTTGAAGCTATGCGCCTGTGTACAATGCTGGTAGAAAACGAGCACACCAATAAACCACAGGTAAACGCTTTAATGGCGCTAATGTGCTTTCATGCATCACGGTTTGATGCGAGGCTCGATGCCAATGGGGAAATAGTACTTTACGATGAACAGGACCCTACCTTGTGGAACATGGATTTAATAAGCAAAGGCGCTTATTTTATGCAGCAAGCCGCCAAGGGAGGTAATTTAACAAAGTATCACCTTGAAGCGGGTATCGCTTACTGGGCTACACAGAAGGAAGATACTATAGAAAAATGGGAAAACATCCTGCTGTTTTATGACCGGCTGCTGCAGGTTGAGCACTCTCCTATTGCAGCGCTTAACAGGGTGTATGCGCAGTATAAAGCACAGGGGGCGGTTGATGCCATTCCGCAGGCAGAGCAATTGCAGTTAACAGGTAACCATTTTTACTATATGCTGCTGGGCGAATTGTATTCGGGCATGAATTTGGTTGCGGCAGAACAAAATTTCAGGCAGGCATTAGCGTTGGCCAAAACACAGGCGGAAAGACTGGCCATACAAAAAAAGATAGCGAGGCTGCAGAAGGGTTGACAGTACTTAAAAACTACCCAACACTGCTGCTCTAAAATTATATAACCATGGTTGAAGTTTTTAAAACAAATGTCCGGGAACAGGCAGATGCTACCCGGCTTTTAGAAAAACTGGCAGAACACCTTCCATACCACAAAATAAATTTTGATCTGCAGGACTGTGATAAAGTGCTGCGGGTTGAAGGAGATTATTTTTTACCCTGTCGCATCATTGATTTGTTGCAGGAAGAAGAGTATATATGTATAGTGCTTGAGTGAAACAAGCCCTTAACCAGTTACTGCTGTGTATTATAAATATCCCTAACCTGTCTTACATGTACAAACTGCAGGTTTCAGCCACACATTCCCGTAAAGGGATATGGTGCAAGGTTTTGCTGTATTGTTTTTTGTTTTAAAAGCCGGCAAAACAGAAAATTGTTTAGCTGCCTTAATCAAAGTGTATTTTTGCTGCACAACACAGCAATTATTTAATGATCGGTACCAGCAACAGGCAACTATTCTTAAGTCATGTAGCGCAAACTTCGCCGGAACCAATCGGGCTGGAGATAGTGCGCGCGGAAGGGGTGTACCAGTTTGACACAGACGGCAAACGGTACTTAGACCTTATTTCTGGCTTTAATGTTTGCAATATAGGCCACAGCCACCCTAAAGTGGTGCGTGCGGTACAGCACCAGGCAGCGCAGTACATGCATCTTATTGTGTACGGCGAATTTATTGAAACGCCCCAGGTTGCGTATGCCCGCTTGCTTAAGGAGCAATTACCCCATAAGCTTGACTGCGTATTTTTTACCAACAGTGGCGCAGAGGCTGTTGAAGGCGCTATGAAACTGGCAAAGCGGGTTACCGGCCGCGGTAAAATAATCGCATTTAACAATAGTTATCATGGCAGCACGCAAGGCGCACTTAGCCTGATGGGTAGCGAATACTGGCGCAACGCATTTCGCCCGTTACTGCCTGGGGTATGGCATTATGATTACGGCAGCGGAGAGGCCCTTGCCGCCATTGATGATACTACCGCCTGTGTTATTGCTGAAACTGTACAGGCCGAAGCAGGTGTACAACGCCCCCCCAACGGCTGGCTGCAGGCATTAAAACAACAATGCGATAAGCACGGCGCTTTGTTGATATTAGACGAAATACAGGCTGGCTTTGGCCGTACAGGCACCTTGTGGGCTTTTGAACAATATGGCATAGTGCCTGACATATTGCTTTTGGGCAAAGCACTTGGGGGCGGTATGCCGCTGGGTGCGTTTATTGCCAACCAAGCCTTAATGAACCAGCTTACCCATAACCCTGTGTTGGGGCATATTACCACTTTTGGCGGGCACCCTGTTAGCTGCGCTGCAGGCAAAGCGGCGCTGGAAGTATTGCTGGAAGACAACTGCATAGCATCAGTACACCGCAGAGAGGCTGTTATTCAGGAGCATCTCTGCCATCCCGGTATTACACGGCTTACCACTGCAGGTTTATGGGCAGGCATAGCGTTTGACAGTCTTGACATCAACAAAAAAATTGTGCACCGCTGTATTGAAAAGGGGCTTATCACCGACTGGTTTTTATTTGCCCCGCATGCCCTGCGCTTTGCTCCTCCATTGATTATAACCGACGAAGAATTAACGTGGGCTTGTGAGAAGGTGATGGAAGCGGTGGAAGAAATGATGGATAATTAAACGTCCTGATATTTATCTGGCGGTATTTCCCAAAAAAAACGGTTATCTTACAAGGATTTTAATACCATTAAGCAGGTCATTATTCACCCTTAAAAACAATATAATGTTGCACTATAACAATGTGTTGGTAACCACCACGTCAACCATAGAAGGAGCAGAAATAAAAAAATACATTAAGCCTGTTTCTGCACACATTGTTGCTGCCGCGGGTATCTTTAATGATATACTTGCCTCGTTTACAGACATCCTGGGCGGGCGCTCTTCATCCTATGAAAGACGCCTGGTTAAGCTTTACAACACAGCTATAGAGAAACTAAAAATAGAGGCCTTTGAGTTGGGAGCTAACGCCATACTGGGCTTAAAGGTTGACCTTGACGAGGTTTCGGGCAAGACAAAAGAAATGTTTATGATTACCGCGCTTGGCACCGCTGTAATTATTGATGAGCGTATTATAAAAGGTAGCCCGCAGGAAACTGCCGGCAAAACCGAAAACGTTAGCTTAGAAAGATTGCAAACTTTACAGAGGCAAATAAAAATAATGGAAAATGCTGAAAACAACACGTTAACGCCCGATAACGACTTATGGGAGTTTATGGTGGCCAACAGCATGATAGATATGTTTCCCTATATTATAGATGTTATCAGGCTGAATGCCGAATCACCAGCTTTTTCCACCACATTTAATGAGCTTTCGGAAAAACTAATTGCATTATTACAAACAACGCCGGAAGAGAAGCAAAAAAACCTTTTGTATAACGCCATCATCTCGGAAGAAAATATTAAAGTTGCTGCAAAACTGTGCAGTATAGCAGAGAGATTGATGTTATTTGACGCAAAGTATATAAAAGAGGTATTGCAGGCAGGTAATACCAGAAAACAAAAATTAGGGCTGTTGCTGTTGAAAACCAATAAGCAATTTTATAACAGGGCAGATACCCGGGACATGGAAGATTGCATTGAACTGGTAGAAAAAATCTTTCCCGAACGCGGCACCAAGATAATAAAAAAGCAATTATTATCGTCTAAAGAAAAAGAACTATGGCAGTGCGAGTGTGGCAAAGCAAACGATATCGGGTATTATTGTTCCGGGTGCGACAAGGATATATACGGCTTTACGGAGGGAGAAATTAAACCAAACAAAGTGGTGGAAGACTTAAGGCAAAAAATTGAATTGCTGAACAATTGCCTGATTTGAAAAACAACCTTTTCGTTAAATTACTACTGCTTGAATTATACATCTAAAAGTTCCTCACCGGCAGACAACAACTTACCACTGCGGGCTTAAGGGCAGGCATAGCATTTGACAGTCTTGACATCAACAAAAAAATTGTGCACCGCTGTATTGAAAAGGGGCTTGTCACCGACTGGTTTTATTTGCGCCGCATTGGCCGTTCGTTGTGGTCCTCCATTGATTATAACCGACAAAGAATTAACGTGGGCTTGTGAAAAGGTGAAGGAAACGATAGAAGAAGTTTCACGGGGATAGAAGACACTACATGCAACAACTGGAATTTACAGTAAAAACCATTTATCTTAGTACACTATTTACCAAGTTACCTGTACATGAAACTTACTGCTTTTGCGTTTTTATTTTTGCTGGCCATACCATGCTGCGGGCAGATTACAACAACCAGCGTAGCAGAAGCGCCAAAAGAGCCGGAAGAAAAATACGACAGCAC
This sequence comes from Chitinophagaceae bacterium, assembly GCA_035547455.1. Taxonomy (GTDB): domain Bacteria; phylum Bacteroidota; class Bacteroidia; order Chitinophagales; family Chitinophagaceae; genus JABDFW01. The sequence continues at coordinate 6,364 of DASZUX010000590.1, read as the reverse complement.
AAAAAACTTTTTAGGGTCGGAAGCAAAGCAATATACAGGCCAGGACCTGTATGTAAGAGGATTGCCGCAATATAAACGTGACAGCGGTTATGCCGGGTTTGTTAACGATTATATGCTGGATGAGTTTGAAAACGGCAATACCTATGAAAGCAACTCTACCGGCTTTGGAACAAAATATTCTGCGCTGGCTGAAAAATATTTTACAGTGCTGGATGTAATTGCCGACAGTATAGATGACAACAAATTTTTTTTAAAGCTGAGGGGAAAACAACAACATGATACATTGTATTATGTATATGATGCACGATACCCAGCAAGTTTTCCTTTTGTAACCACAGGGTATTTTATAAAAAATAAAGCACTATTAGCAGGCCGTCAATTTGTGTTGAAAATTGCCGGCCAGCCGGGTGGAAACAATACAATTTTGCAGGACATTAAAACAGGTCTGCCTGTTCTAAATGTAGAACCAGGCACTGTTTGGACGCTAACCGACTTTACAATTGAAGAAAAACACTACACACTTGCAGCCATATTCGAAAACGAAAATCATGACAAGGTCGCTATAGAAGCTGAAAACGTTGATGATGATTCAAGGGTATTTAGCCTGGACAGAGCACAAGCGTATGAAAAAAAATTCGGTCAGGCAAACTGGCAGCTTATTCTCCGCGGCAAAGTGCAAAAAGGCATGACACAGGAGATGTGCCGATTAGCATGGGGCACACCAGAAGATGTAGTTACTGCCAAAGGCAGCGGCGGAAGCCCCCTTGAGTTGTGGAATTATAAAAACAACAGCCTTTATTTTGCCAGCGGGGTGCTGTTTGATGTGAAGTGAGGTAGTAGTTGGCATGTACTGCTAAAGCAGGACACTTATGGTAGTTTTTTTATTTGCCCGCTGCTAAGAATTACTGATGAGCAACTTGTTAGGCATGTGAGAGTGTGGGGGGGCAGTAGAGGAAATGTTAAATAAATAAAGCCACGTTGTTTACCTGGTGGCATTTAAAGAAAAGGCTGTTATGTTACCTTCTTATGAAACAAACTCTAACCGCTATTACATTTTGCATCGCACTGTCATCACTTGATGCACAACATTTAAAAGAAAAACTATTTGCCGAAACCGTTACAAAAGTAATTGAAGCCTTTGCAACACAAGACAGTATTGCACTTGCAAGATTGACTGACTCCAAAACAGGAGTTTGGCAGCATACACTAAACAGGCAAACCTATGGAAAAAAATAAATTATTGCGGATGGATAATGTTGGCATCGTTGTACAATCTCTTGACGATGCTATTTCTTTTTTTACAGAAATAGGGCTGAAACTTGAAGGCCGGGCCATGATTGAAGGGGAATGGGCGGGCCGCATTACCGGGCTTGGCAACCAGCAGGTAGAAATTGCTATGATGGTTACACCGGATGGGCACAGCCGGCTTGAGATCTCCCGGTTTCTTAACCCGCCTGTTATAGCAGACCACCGTACCGCCCCGGTAAATTCTCTTGGTTATTTACGTGTCATGTTCGCCGTGGAGGATATTGACGAGCTGGTTGCCAGGCTTATAAAACACGGGGCCACGCTCGTTGGCGAAGTGGTACAATATGAAAACGCGTACCGGCTTTGTTACATCCGGGGTGTTGAGGGGCTGCTCATCGGTTTGGCTGAACAGCTTAATAATAAATGAATGGCTGCATTAACAAATTGCGCAGCAAAGCATAGCCTGCCGGGTAAAACATTGAGCCTAACACAAGCAATAAAACTGCTGTAATGCCCAAAGTGGATTCAACACATCGCAAGTACTGCAGCCAACTGGGGGCAGATCTCCGGTTTATACATTACACGTACCTGGCTTGTTACAAAAACCTGTCAAAAAATTTGTACTGCCGTCGGTCCTTGGCCACCCTCAAACTTAAAGTCTTCCCGGCCAGCACAATACCCCGCAGGCGCGGGTTCCCGGTTCAGCGCCGCACTAAATACAGTATCACATCCACTTGCCAACAAACTGGCTGAAAGCGTCTTTGTACTGCTCGCCAACGGTAATGTGTATTTTGCCTACCTGGATGGTGTTTTTGGTCATGGAGGTTATTTTGTCCAAAGCAACAATAAAAGAACGGTGTACGCGCATAAACCGGCCAGGCGGGAGTTTGCTTTCCAGCGCTTTCAGGCTGTTGAGCGACATAATCGCTTTCCCGGAGCTTGCCAGGTGCACTTTTACATAGTCTTTCAGGCCCTCAATATATAAAATATCATCCAGTGCAATGCGTACCAGCTGGTACTCTGCTTTCAAAAATAAATATTCATCGCGGGCCGTTTCAACCTCTGTTGTAACAGCCGCAGGCATGGGTATGGGCGCCGGTTTATTAAACAGTTCAGCATAGTTATAGGCTTTGGTGGCTGCACGCAAAAACTCTTCGTAATTAAAAGGTTTAAGCAAATAATCCCGTGCATCAACCTTATAACCTTCAAGGGCAAACTGGTTATAAGCTGTGGTAAAAATAATCTGCGGTGTTTGCGGCATTTTGCCCAGCACGCGCGCAAGTTCAATGCCGTTCAGGTCAGGCATCTGTATATCAAGAAAAATAACGTTAATACCAGGGGAGTGCAGCGATTGTAAAGCTTCTACCGCGCTCAAATAACGCCCCGCCAGGTTAAGAAAGGGGGTTTGCCCTATAAACTTGCAAACCAGCCCGAGCGCAAGTGGCTCATCATCAACAGCAATACAATTTAAAATCATGACAGGTTGAGCGCTAAGTGAACAGTGTACTCATTACCGGCATCTGGGGCATTAATATCCAGCCTGTACCTGCCCGGGTAAAGCAAATCCAGCCTGCGTTTAGTATTCACCAGCCCAATACCGCTATTGGTATCTAAGCTAACACTATTATCCCTCATAACCGAATTCTTTACTGTAAAATCAAGCATTTTATCTTGCTGTAAAATGGTGATATTAATATAGCTTGGCTGTGTTGGCCTTACGCCATGCTTAAAAGCATTTTCCACAAAGGGCAGCAGTATCATAGGGGCAAGCGGCATGTCAACAAGGTTTTCCGGGGTGTCAATAGTAAGCATTACGGCATCAGTCAAACGCAGTTGCATCAGGCTTATATAGTCCTTAACAAAAGCTATCTCCTGGCTCAGCATTGTATGGCCCGGCTGCGTGTCGTACAGCAAATAACGCATCATGCGCGACAGTTGATGAATGGCCTTGCCGGCAAGTTCTGCATCAACAGCCGTAAGCGCATAAATATTATTCATTGTATTAAAAAAGAAATGCGGGTTAATCTGGGCTTTAAGAAATGATAGCTCTGAGGTGACCTTTTCTTTCTCCAGCGCTTCACGCTTATGCCTGTCTGTTTGCCATTTTTGTATAGCTGTAATACTGGTACCTATGCCAAGCACCAGCGCACTTATGATTATAGTAGGCCTTTCCAAATGGCTAAGATGATCGGGCTTATTAAGCCGTGGAAATTTTAAACCTTGCGGGGCCAGTTCAAGCGGCTGTTCCGGGCTAAGCGTCATGTACACCCAATCGTTAATAAGCACAATAACAAAAACAATGGCAATAAGCATTAAAAAATAATAAATAGTGCGGTTTTTAAGCAAAAGCCTTGGAACAAGTATTGATGCATTAAGATAAAAAGCTGCAATAAGCATGAATAGGGTAACAATCTGCGCTGCCAGCGTTTGTAGCGGTATGTCAATACCTGAAAAAAGGGGATGGTAGAAAAATATGGCAATGCCAAACACAACCCATATAAGTATATGGGCTACGATGGTAATAAGTTTACTTGTTGATGAGTGCTGCATTATTACATAAAGATAATATACGGTATTTACCCGGAATATAATAAACCGGTGTGCAATTTCACACATTGGGCGTTTGCCGGCAAGTGCAAACCGCTATCGGGTTGTTTTTTACCGACCAACAGCCATTTCTTATCCTTCGGCGGCCGGCACACGGTGCAGGTATGGCCAGGTGCCTTCCATCGGTTAAAAAGCCGTTTTCTTCTATAATTGGCTGGCCGCCGTCAATTACATTTTATAGTATATACATGATGTATTTGATTTGTAGTATTGATTTTAAAATATGAGTAAAACAAAGCGGTTAGCAGCAATATTTATGCTTATCACCTATAGCATAATCCTGGTAGATATAATGGTGTTTAAAAACGTACCGCTTATAAGGATAGGCCCCTTAATATTCAAATGTGGAGGCACCCATCCGGGTTCGGCCAACTTAGTACCATTCAATACCATCTTGCCTTACCTGCTGGGCAAAAAGGGGTTTGTTATAGCATTCATTAACCTCGCAGGAAACATCTTTTTACTTGTGCCGGTAGGTTTCCTGGTTCCTGTTGTTTACAACGGAATAACATGGAAAAAGTCGCTCGTTCTTGCTGTTGCCACGGGTTTTGCTGTTGAGGGAACGCAGGCTGTGTTACACGTGGGCATTTTTGATATTGATGACGTGTTACTGAATGGACTTGGCGCTATGGCCGGCTATTGGTTGTTTACGGTACTTATAAAGCTGGCGCGTTCTATAAAATCTAAAAAGATAATTTTTGATGAAATATAAAAATGTAATTATTGCAGTAGTTATAATTATAACTGGGGTGGCTGCGTTTTACAAAGTTGCTGTTTATAAAAACAATGAGCCGCCTGCTGGTTTTGTAAGTAGTGCAAGCAGGGAACAGGCTGATACTGCCGCCCTTTTGGATACTGCTGGTGCAGGATTGCTGCAAGGCTCCGATCCTTGTAATGGTACAGGCGGCACCGGGCAAATAATTAGTGTGGACAGTAACAGCATTACTATCAGGCGGCGTGACGGCGTGAGTGAAGTTGTAAAGCTTACAGAAAAGACAACAATCAGGAATGCAGCGGGCCCTTTATCCAAAGCCGGTTTGAAACCGGGAAACCGGGTAACGGTAGTCGTCATGTCAAATCACACGGCTACTGCTGTTTTGGTCTGTAATCAGCAAAGCCCGGGGTGATAGAATAACGGCAAACAGCAAACACAATTGCACGGGTGCCGGGAGTGGAGCAAAAAAAATTCATAGTTTTCAATTATATAAAGAGGTAAGCATGCTTAAAAATTATTTTAAAACATCTATCCGTAATTTACTGCGTAACAAAAGCTATACATTCATCAATATTGCAGGGCTTGCAACAGGCATAGCGGTTTGTATGATGATATTCATTGTTATACAATTTCAAACAAGTTTTGATGATTTCCATCCTAAAAAAGACCGCATTTACAGGGTGCTTACACACATACACCATACAGATAATGGAACAGTTACATCCGCCAGGAATGTAGCCTACCTGCTGCCTGCCGCATTAAAAGCCAACTTTCCCCAGGTGGCTGAATCTGCACCGGTGTACGCAAGCCATAACGATGAACTGCTGGTGATGGACGAGGATGGCCGGCTGGAAAAAAAATTTAAAGAAGAACAAGGCTTGTTTTTTACGCAGCCTTCTTTTTTCAACATATTTAATTTCCCCCTGCTGGCAGGATCCTATGCTTCGTTAAATGAAACCAATACGGTGCTGCTTACTAAAGAAACCGCCGAAAAATACTTTGGCGACTGGAAACTGGCCATGGGCAAAACCATCAGTTTAAAATCAGGCGGCTTTATGTTCGACCACGGTACAGATGTATTAAAAGTTACAGGCATACTTGCCACCATCCCCGATAATACTGACTTTCACCTTAAGCTGGTTGTGTCGCTTGGTACAAGTTATATCGCTACTATAATGAAAGAATCAACCAACTGGAAAGAAACAACACCGGGATTTGGTTGTTACATTTTGATGTCGCCCAACGCCTCTGCCGGTGATTTAAACCAGCAGTTAAGTGCCTTTTCAAAAAAAATACAAACGCCAGAATACACCGATACTCAAATTATCCAGCCGTTAAACGATGTGCATTACGATGTAGAAACCGGTAACTATAGCAATAAAACAATAAGCCGCCAATTGCTTAATGTGTTATGGCTAATTGCAGCTTTCATACTGGCAATAGCCTGTGTAAACTTTATCAACCTTTCTACGGCCCAGGCGGTTAACCGTTCAAAAGAAATTGGCGTGCGTAAGGTGCTGGGCAGTAACAGGAGCCAGCTGCGCATTAAGTTTCTTGCCGAAACATTTATCATCGTTATTGTTGCGGTAATACTGGCAACCGGTATTTCACTCATTGCATTGCCGTATATCAATAACCTGCTTGAGCTTTCTATCTCATTCAGCATATTGTACAGTTCAGTCATTTTAATATTTCTTGCAACTGTAACGGTTGCAGTAACGTTGCTGGCCGGTTTTTATCCTTCTATTGTGTTATCGCGTTTTAATCCAATTACAGCTTTAAAAGGTAAACAGG
>DASZUX010000589.1:0-6149 GCA_035547455.1 Chitinophagaceae bacterium | reverse complement strand
AATGCCTGTTTGCTGTTTTAATGCAGACTGAACAATGGCTGCATTGTTTTTATATAAAAAACGGGTATAATATATATTGCCTGAAAAATGTTTGTGTTCGGGAAACTTATATCCTGCCTCAATACTGGTACCGGCGTAACTAAGGGGCTGCAGGTTGTTTTGGGTAAATATAAAAGTACCGGTAGCATACAACCCTATTTTGGATTCAAAACCAACAAGGGGAAAAAGACCGCTGCTTTTTAAACTGTCGGTACGGCCAAAATAATTAAGCCTGTTAACATAGTTTATACTGGCATTAAGTACATTTTTTTGTTCCGGTGCGGATGTTGAATCTGTTCCTGCAGACTGTGCTCTTATGGTGCCGGAAATAATAACCAGCAATGCAGGCAAAAGTGTTTTAGCAATAGGTTTCATAGTAAAGGATGTTAACATTAGTTAGCAAAGAGTTTTGATAGACAAAAGGGTTTAAGGTGTTATTTGCTTTAAGCCAATGGGCTTTATACATTTAATTTTCCGAAGTTTTAACCTTGCCGGAGGCCTTGACCTTAACCTCAGCCTTTGCCGCAGCTTTTGTTGTTGCAACTTTTTTTACAGCGGCATGTGTTGTACCTGCAGAGTAGTTTTTTGCTTCAGCCGCCTGGGTTTTGGCCTGCGATGCAGCCATTTTAGTTTGCTGTTTTGCATCGCCTGCAACTGCCTGGCCGCTGGTTTTAGCATTAGCCTGCATACCTGCTTTAGTGTTGTTTTGTGCACTTATGCCTGCGCCGTTTTTGTTTAAAGAGGCCTCGCCATTAGCGTCTTCTTTGGCGGTAATGGTGGCTGAACCTTGTGTTGCAAGGGCATTATTGTTGGCATCGCCGGCAACATTTTTAAGATCTGCTTTTGCATCTTCCTTTATTTCGCCGGCTTGCTTTTTTGCCTGGGCTGCAGTATTGCCTGCTGCTTGTGCTGCAAATTGGGCATCACCTGCTGCATTGGTTTGTACTGCTGTGTTAGCTGCTACATTAAGTGTTGCATTGCTAACGGCTTTACCTGCAACGTTAGCCGCTGTGTTTGACACAACGTTTACGCTACCGCTTACTTTTGATGCACTGGCGGCTGCTTTTGCTGATGCCGCTGCAGCAGTGCTTGCCGCGGCAGATGCCTTACTTACGGCAGCAGTAGCAGCCGCAGATGCTTTAGTGGCCGCGCCGGTAGCGGCACTTGCTGCTTTACTTGCGGCAGTAGCGGCTTTAACGGCAGCCTTTGTGGTGCTGGCTATATTAATACTTGACTGAGACATAGCAGCACCGGCAAAAAATAAGCTCGCACCGGCAACTAATAAACGCTTAAAATGTTTTTTCATGGTAAGTGATTTTTTGGTGATTATTAAATCATGTTTGCTTCAACAAAATCACAAAGCATGCCAATTCTTGCATCTTATAAGAATGGAAACTGCTATGTTATTGATAATCAATTTAAAAAACCTGTTTTATTAAATGGTACCTTGTAAGCTTTAACAAACAGTATTAAAGGGCGGACTGCGTGAGGGCTGAATATGATTGATTAAAAACAGAACAAGCGATATTAAAAGCAGTAATGTACAGAGGCCTAATGTGCCTGGTGAAATAACGTTAACTTATGTTTTAAAAAAAACTTGTACACTTTATTTAAACATCTTTAATTTTACACCCTCAAAACAATTATTGGTTCACCATTTATCCTGAACTGAAGTTGAAACAGAACACAACACATGTTTATCGTAATGCTTTCCACCCTTCGCTGGTGGGTGTTGTTTCTTTGTATAACCCATCCTGCTTCCGACCGGTACGACGACCTCGTATCTGATATTTCCTTTATAAAAAGTGTAAAGTGCTTTAACAGGATCTTATCAAAATAAGTCCCGGCATGGTTTTTTAGTCCTTGATTTTTATTTCTCGCAGCATTTCAAACAAGCAAAAGTGGAACAAAACAATAACATAATTATACGCGTAGCCAATAGTGGCGATATTCATTATGCTGAAACCATCACCACGGAAATGGAGCAGTCTGCAAAGGCCCGGGGTACCGGTATTGCCAAACGCAGCCCTGCCTATATTGCCACCAAGATGGAAGAAGGTAAAGCAGTAATTGCACACCTGAAAAACGGTACATGGGTTGGTTTTTGTTATATTGAAACATGGAGCCATGGGGGATATGTTGCCAACAGCGGCCTGATTGTTGCGCCGGAATTTCGTAAAAGCGGCGTGGCAAAAGGCATTAAAAAAAGGATATTTGAATTGTCAAGAGAAAAGTACCCTGACGCAAAAATATTCGGGCTTACTACAGGCTTGGCTGTAATGAAAATTAACAGTGAGCTGGGATACGAGCCTGTAACCTATAGTGAGCTTACACAGGATGAAGCCTTTTGGGCAGGTTGTAAAAGCTGCGTTAACTACGACATATTAATGAGCAAGGAGCGAAAAAATTGTTTTTGCACCGCCATGCTGTACGACCCCAAAGACCACTACAGGCCTGAAGAAACCAAGGAGCATTTTGAAAAAAAATCGAAGATATATGAGCGCCTGATGCGCTTTAAGCAAAAGGTATTTAAGCAAAAAGAAACAGTAAAGGAAGGCGGCGCTTCAAGGCCAAAATCATTATTGCATTACTTTTTCAATTTATAGGGCATGCAAAACGTGTTAAACAGTTTAACAACCCTTATAAACGAATATGCAATTAAATTTGCTGCTATACCTGAAAATGAATTAACTGTTAAGCCTGCGCCGGGTAAGTGGAGCAAGAAGGAAATTACAGGACATTTAATTGACTTAGCTCAAAACAACATTCAGCGGTTTGTGCGTGCCCAATATGAAATTGAACCACATATTGTTTACCGGCAGGATGAATGGGTGGCCGCCCAGCATTACCAGCAATACAACGGGCAGCAACTGGTTAATTTATGGTCATTGCTTAACCGGCATATTTGTATAATACCCGGCAACCTGCCGTTAGAGGTGTACAGCAGCCAGGTTAATGTTGGCAAAACTGAAACAAAGCTTGTAAACGTTCAGTTTTTGGCAGAGGATTATTAGCACATCATCTTCGATTATTAGCACATCATCTTCATTATATAAAACAAATAGTTAACGAATAAAATGAACGAAGTAACAAACAGTAAAAAAAAGGTTGTATTAGGCTTTAGCGGAGGCCTTGATACTACTTACTGCGTTAAATACCTTACGGAAGAAAAAGATTACGAAGTACATAGCATAATTGTAAATACAGGTGGCTTTAGCGAAGATGAATTAAAAAAAATTGAGCAGCATGCATATAAACTGGGTGTTAAAACCCATACCACGGCAGACGCTGTAAAAGGTTACTACGACAGGATTATTAAATATCTTGTTTTTGGCAACGTGCTTAAAAATAATACTTATCCGTTAAGTGTAAGTGCTGAAAGGTTGGTGCAGGCCCTGCATATTGCAGACCATGTTAAAACATTAAACGCTGATGCTGTTGCACACGGCAGTACGGGGGCAGGCAACGACCAGGTGCGGTTTGATATGGTTTTCCATATCATGATACCTGGTGTGGAAATTTTAACGCCTATACGCGACCTGAAACTAAGCCGCGAGGAAGAAATAACCTATCTTAAAGGCAAAGGCGTGGATATGAATTTTGAAAAAGCTGCTTATTCAATTAATAAAGGATTATGGGGCACCAGCGTTGGCGGCAGGGAAACACTTTCTTCAAAAGGGCTTTTGCCCGAAGAGGCCTGGCCAACACAAGTAACAGCCACCGGCAGCCGCGAAGTGCAGTTGCAGTTTAATAAGGGAGAACTGGTTGCTGTTGACGGCCAAAGCTTTGAACACCCTGCAAGCGCCATTCAATACCTGCAGGGTATAGCCGGCCCTTACGGCATTGGCAGGGATATACATATTGGCGATACAATTATTGGTATTAAAGGCCGTGTTGGGTTTGAAGCAGCGGCGCCAATGATAATTTTAAAGACGCACCACGCGCTGGAAAAGCACGTACTTACCAAATGGCAGCTTAACTGGAAAGATACCATTGCAAATTTTTATGGTAACTGGTTGCACGAAGGCCAGATACTTGACCCTGTTATGCGCGATATTGAAGCGTTTTTGCAAAGCAGCCAGCAAAACGTAACAGGTAGTGTTTATGTATTATTGCAGCCCTACCGTTTCCAGGTAATGGGCATTGAAAGCCCGTTTGATTTAATGAGCAGCAAATTTGGCAAATACGGGGAAATGAATAGCGGCTGGACTGGCGAGGATGTAAGGGGCTTCAGCAAAATTTTTGGTAACCAAACATCCATGTATTACCAGGTAAATAATGCTGCACAAACAGAACCGTTTGACCCAAAAGGAGATGAGTAAACTATAATGCCGGTAGTTTTTAAAAATAATATAGCCCTGGCTGAAGGGGGCAACCATTACATGTGGGGAGATAACTGCGATGGGTGGGTGCTGGTTAATACCCCAGGCCTGTCTGTAAAGCAGGAAAGAATGCCTGCGCACACTGCGGAAACATTACATTATCATAAACAATCCCGGCAGTTCTTTTTTATATTAAAGGGAACGGCAACCTTTGAAGTGGAAGGCGAGACAAATACTGTTTTGGCCGGTGGTGGCTTTTATATTGAGGCAGGGGAAAAGCACAGGATTTTAAATAACACCGGGGAAGACCTTGAGTTTATACTAAGCTCTCAGCCTTCAACCAATAATGACAGGCACGCCTGTTAATATTAAAGAACATATTATGAAAATTAAAGCAGGCATAATAGGTGGCGCGGGATATACCGGCGGAGAGTTAATAAGGCTGCTGGTAAACCATCCCGGAGTTGAAATTGCTTTTATTGACAGTAAAAGCAATGCAGGCAAACCGGTGTATGCAGTACACCAGGATTTGGTGGGAGAAACGGGCTTGCATTTCTCTGGCAAAAAAACCGAAGACAACCTGCCTGTTGCAGATGTAATTTTTCTTTGTACAGGGCACGGCGAAGCCCGCAGGTTTTTAGAAGCCAATCTTCAATATATAAAAACGGCAACTAAAATTATTGACCTTTCCAACGATTTTCGCCTTGCTGCACAGGCTGCAATTAGTGACCGTACTTTTGTATATGGCCTGCCTGAATTAGACCGTGATGCCATAAAATCAGCTATCAATGTAGCAAATCCCGGCTGTTTCGCTACTGCTATACAATTAGGTTTATTGCCGCTGGCACAAGCCGGCATATTACAGCAGGTTTATACTACCGGCATTACCGGATCTACCGGCGCAGGGCAAAGCCTTAGCGCAACCTCGCATTTTAGCTGGCGGGCAAACAATATACAGGCATACAAAACCCTTACCCACCAGCACCTGGGCGAAATATACCAGTCACTGCACCTGCTGCAAAACAGTTTTTCCGCAAAACCTGCTGCAGGCGCCGGTAGCGGCCTTAACTTTGTACCCTGGCGCGGTGATTTTACACGGGGCATTTTTGTAAGTTCAACGCTGCAATGCGGGTTATCAAAAGAAGCATTGACGGCATTGTACAAAAATTATTATGCTGACCACGTGTTTACAACTGTTATTGATGACGCGTTGTTTTTAAAGCAGGTAGTAAATACCAATAAATGTCTTATACAATTAGAGAAGGAGGGCGATGTGCTGGTGGTACATTCCGCCATTGATAACCTTTTAAAAGGTGCATCAGGCCAGGCGGTACAAAATATGAATTTGATGTTTGGGCTGGAGGAAACAGCAGGACTAAAACTAAAAGCAAACTACTTTTAATAACGATAATACACTTACAGGATAGCCTTGCATTAGCGGCTATTCAATTTAAAGCAATTTATTATGACCTTATTTGACGTTTATCCTCTTAACGACATTACTATTGCCAAGGCGCTGGGTTCTTATGTATGGGATGAAAATGGTGTACAATATCTTGATATGTATGGCGGCCATGCAGTAATAAGCATAGGCCATACCCATCCCCATTGGGTAAAACGAATTGAAGACCAGCTTGAAAAAATTGCTTTTTATTCAAACTCTGTACGCATACCCTTACAGCAGCAACTGGCTGATAAGCTTGCACAGGTGAGTGGTAAAGCAAGTTACCAGTTATTCCTGTGTAATAGCGGCGCCGAAGCAAATGAAAACGCACTGAAACTTGCCTC
>DASZUX010000588.1:0-2950 GCA_035547455.1 Chitinophagaceae bacterium | reverse complement strand
CGAAATATTTAATAAGCTGATGCGCTGCTATTTTACCGGAAATGATGGCTGGCGGCACACCGGGGCCAGGCACTGTTAGTTGCCCGGCATATACAAGATTTTTAAGTTTGCTGCTTTGCAGGGCCGGTTTAAAATTGGCCGTTTGCCGCAGCGTGTTGGCCAGCCCGTATGCATTGCCTTTATAAGAGTTGTAGTCTGCGGCAAAGTCATTGATACAGTAACTTCTCTTATAATCAATAAAATTTCGTACATGCTCACCAGTAAATTTTTCAACCCGCTGCATTATTATATCAAAATATTTTTGGCGCAACGCTATAGTATCCTGTAACCCGGCGGCTACAGGCATTAGCACAAACATGTTTTCATGCCCCGGGGGGGCCACTTTCTCATCAGTTTTTGAGGTGCAGCATACATAAAAAAGCGGCTTTGCCGGCCATCGCGGCTGCTTGTATATGTCATGGCCATGCTGATGCAGATCCTCATCAAAGAAGAGTGTATGATGCTGCAGCCTGCTTATTTTTTTACGAACACCCAGGTAAAAAATAAGAGCAGACGGGGCAAACGTGCGGCTTTGCCAGTAGGCTGGCGTGTGTGTACGGTATGCGGCGGGTAATAAATGCTGCTCCACATGCACATAATCGGCGGCGGCCACTACTGCATCGTATTGCTTATATCCTTTTTTTGTATAAATACCATTAACAAGCTCATTGGCAGCCGCTATACCGGTGACAGGTGTATCCATATAAAACCTTACGCCACTATTATGCGCTATGCTGGCAAAGGCCTGTACAACTGCGCCAAAACCGCCCATAGGGTACCAGGTACCTACTTGCAAAGCAGCATGGTTCATTAGGCTGTACAGTGCAGGTGTGTCCTGTGGCATGGCACCTAAAAACAACACGGGAAACTCCATCAGGGTGCGTATTGCCGGGTGTTTAAAATACTTTTTTACGTGGCTGCTGAGTGGAGTTAACACCTGCATTTTAATAAAGGCGCCTATCAAGCCGGAACTTACAACATCCCGCAGGCCAATAGTGGGTTTGTACACCATACTGCCCATGCCAACCCGGTATTTTTCAGCAGCCTGGTGTAAAAAGCTGCGAAGCTTATCCGCACTTCCTTCTTCAATCAATTCAAGCTTCGCAGCAAGTTCATCCACATTTTCAGGCACGTCAAGTACTACGTCGTCATCAAAAACCATTGAAAAGCCGGGATCTAATTTAACAAGCTGATAAAAATTACCGGGGGTACTATTGAAATCATTAAAAAAACGCTCAAAAATGTCAGGCATCCAGTACCAGCTTGGTCCCATATCAAAAAGGTAGCCCTGGGTGCTGTAGTTACGGGCCCTTCCCCCCGCAGTATCATTTTTATCATAAACATCCACGCTAAAGCCTGCTTTAGCAAGGTAGGCCGCAGCGCTAAGACCGGCAAAACCACTACCAATTACAGCAACATGCTTCATAAAATTTATTAGAACAATTTTATACTAAAAATATAATTATAGTATAAATATATACATAAAAACTAATTTTATTTACAATTATGTACATATTTATTCTAATTCTAATGAAATTAGATAATTACGTTCCGACCTTGTTCTGATTTTTGTGGTTAGAAATCTTTTATAACATTAGTCTAAATACTCTCAGTTTTTGCCTTAACGGGCCTCCCGGTTCCACAGTTGTAAGAAAGTCAAAGTGAATATTAAGCTGAGCGTTTTGTGTAAAGTCCAGTGAGCAGTTTGCGTTGGTTTGACTCAGTCATAGTGTCAAGATTTTATTTACAATGTTTACATTTCTATTTACAATCCAAATCTCTCATGCCGAAAAATATCAAAGTAGATTCGCCGGATCAAATTGATATGATATGAAAAATAAAAAAATATCCTCCTGCTTAATTTTAATTAGTGCTCCTTTTTTCTTCGGTTGTGGATCTGTAACCGGGCAAAATGAAAACAAGGCAGCTGCAAGCACTCTATCCTTACATGTTGGGAATGAAAAATATTTTATAATAGATACGAAGGAAAGTGTTGTGACATGGAAAGGTTGGAGTGTTGGGGGAGGGTATATCGGGTACGTCTATATATCAAAAGGGGAATTGATGATTGAGAACGGTCAGCTTGCGGGCGGTACCGTTGAAGTCGATATGAATACCATCGATGAAAAAACCCATGTAGAGAAAAAACTTATTCATCATTTAAAAAGTCCTGATTTTTTTGATGTTGAAAAATTTCCATTTTCTACGATCGTAATTACCAGGGCTGCATCAATAAATGGTGAGACTAAAAAAGTTACCGGGAACCTAACCATTAAAGGTATCACAAACCCGGTTACTTTTCCGGCCAAAATAGAAGTTAAGAGCGGAATTGTCAACGCGAGTGGCAAATTGGTCATTGATCGAACAAAATGGGATATCCGTTATAGATCAGGAAAGTTCTATGATAATTTAGCTAATAACACTATTTCGGATTCAATTGAATTCAATATAAAGATCGTGGCAAAAAAATAATAGCTGAATCCATAAAAGACCTTAATCAATTCTAATTATGCTGTGACATTCCGGTATAAGAGCTTTTAGGTTTTGAAATTCTTAAAATAAAACGATAAATTATGAAATACATACACTTATATACTTTGTTCCTGATGCTTGTTTTTCACACTTCCTGTGGACAAAGCCAAACAGAAGGAAAAAAAGTTATTATCGATTCAGAAAACAAAGGTGTAATTACCCCCCACGGACCTAAATGGGTAACTCGTAAAATCATACAAGATAGAAAGGGCAACATTTGGATTGCTGCATTTGATGGTATTTTTCGATACGATGGACAATCCTTTACCAATATAACAAGTAAAGTGACTTCGGCACGCTTCTTCTCTGTTTTGGAAGATAGAAAAGGGAATTTTTGGTTCGCTTCTGTTGGCTCAGGGGTTTATTATTACGATGGAAA
>DASZUX010000587.1:0-5103 GCA_035547455.1 Chitinophagaceae bacterium | reverse complement strand
ATTCTGGCTGAATGCACCAGTTTGGGTTAAGTTGTGCGTGTACAAAAAAACCAATATTTCCCCCTATCCTGTTGTCGTTACCAAAGTTTGATACGTTTGCAATATTTACGCCGCCCTTAATACCAACGGCTGCTACCTGGGCATTTACATTGTTGCATAATACCAGGCAGCACAGCGCCCCCGCTGCAATGATGATCTTTTTCATAAGTTAAATTTTTGTTTACAATAGGCCGTTAACAACCTGGCGGCTTACCGCTGATGTTCTCGGTTTAACCCCTTATTTTCAAAGGTTGTGCCAATGTTACCAGCACAATGTTAATGCCACGGCTGCTGATTAGTTAAGATTTAATGTTTTGTCCTTCGGGTACTTAATGCTGTACACAAACTGCAGCTTTTTACTTTCGCCCGGGGCAAGGGTAAAATGGTAGTTAAGTGCTCCTGTCTCATAATCAACCTGGGCGCCATTGCTCTCAATAAGCGTTACATCAATGTCTTTGTTGGTTGAGACAGGAAACTGGTCTTTAATATCAAGGTTTATAACCTGTTTCTTATTATTTTTCAGCACAATTTCATATTCAAATTTTTGCAGCTTATTACTGCCTAAAAATTTTACGCTGCTATAATCCTGCACTTTATTCCTCTTCACAGCAATTCTTTCATCCTTACCGAGGGTAAGCCTTAGTGTATCTCCGGCTAAAGCAGGATTTATAAAAGTCTTTCCCACATACGTTCCTTCCATCATAATATTTGCCTCACCCGGTAAAAGGTTTAATTTCTCAAAATCGGTTATCTCCCCTATCAAATATGCGCCTGGGTCAAGTTTCGGTATTGTAACATGCCGGTATACCGCATTTATACTTTGTACTTTTAGCATAGCTACCTGCTCCTTTCCATTAGTCGGCACGTTATAAGGTATATCAATATCAAAAACCATGTCCATTAAACTATCTGTAACGGAAACATAATCTTCCAGCCCATTTTTTAAGTCAACCACCACAGCTCCCGCTGACGCACGGCTGCCATATATAGCCTCAGCTTCTTTGCTCTTTAATACTTTCATTGATTTTATAGTGTTGGGATTTATACTATGAAACTCTTCTTCAGTTATAAAACTGCCGTTTACTATGTAAACCGTCCGTGGTTCTGGCTGCACATCGTTATCTTTATCCCGGCCAGTGGCTGTATATCCAACCACAACAACATCATTTAATGTACTTACGCCCGATACTTTGCCTTGGAGGTATTGACCAATATTATTGTTGGTATTTAAATATCCTAAAAACCATGTATTCAATTCAGGGGCATTATTATGTGAAGAAGGCGTTGATGTTGACAACGACAGTTTTACCTGCTTCCAGTCAATGCCGGTAGTCTGTACAATTTTGGCTTTATAGGTTAACTGCAGGGGCTTGCTTATATCATCTACCCGTACATCATAATAAGGCGTCCAGTAAGCGTTTTTTGCAATATAACTTATTGTAAAATCGTACCTCCCGGCCATAGCAGCACTTAGCCGCAGGGTAAGCCTGCCTGCTGTACTTATATTTTTTTTCTGCTCCTCATCAACCTGGCTTTTAATTTTTGCCGCAAGGTCACCCAGTTTTTTCTTCCTGCTGTTCAATTGCTGCAGTGTTGTTTGCAACTCAAGCGATTCCGTTTTATAATAATCCATCAGTTTGGCAAGTTCTGCTACGGTAAGGCCTGCCTGCTCTCCCTTTATGCTGCGGTTATCTTTCAATACATCCAGCAGGTCGGCAGTGTTGGTAATATTTAGCTGTATTTTGTCAATCTCATCCTGCACATTCCCCAGCGAGTCCTGCAGCATTTTTTCGCGGGCAGTTTTTTCAGATGGCACAAGGTAATTGCCCGAAAACTCAACGCCCAAAATGCTTACAGCAGCAGGTGCTTTTACCTGTATGCTGTTAACATCAACCTGGTTGCTCAGGTTGTCAACAATAACCTCGTTGTCGCCCTGCTTAAGCACGGCAGTCGTGGTATGGGTCATTTCTGCACCGGAGCGGTACACAATAACATTTTTCAGGAAGGACGGTACAGTGTTGGTTGCGTCATCTTTAGCATAAACTGCCAGCCCGGCCAGCAGCAGCGTAACGGTAAAATATAATCTTTTCATACATCCGTGTTTTTGCAAACGGATGCAGTAGCAAACACTATTACACAAAGGCTAAAACCCCATTAACAATTTATTGGCAACAGTTACAATATGCAGCCGGGCCCTGTGCATATTTATAACGGCAGTTTTAAAAAACAACAGCCAATAAGTGTTATTTTAGCCAAAATAACCGATATGAAAAAATATGCAGTACTGTATGCCGCCTTTATGCTTATAGCATTAACCACTATGTGTAACCGTACTTATGCACAAACCGACAGCACCGCAAATAAAAATATAGATAAACAACGCTTAAGAAGAAATAAACCGCTGGAAGACCAGGTTGGTTACACCCAGGCCATACGTACAGGCAATACCATTTATGTATCGGGTACTATGGCTTCAGGGCACATGCAGGACCAGTTGCAGGAAATAATGAACAGAATAAAAAGCGACCTTGGCAAATACGGCGCTACAATGCAAAATGTAGTAAAGCAAACTATATACACCACCGATTTGGACAGTTTTATGGTGAACAAGATAATTGTAAAATCATTTTATAATGGCGATTATCCTGCCAGTACCGTAGTTGAAGTAAAACGCCTGCTGTTGCCCCAGTTTAAAGTATCAATAGAAGTAGAAGCAAAGTTGCCGGAGGAATAAGAGACGTGATTTTAGATATTACCAGCCCGCATAAGAGTACTAAGAAGTGAAATATCAGTGATCAAAAGTTTTTGAAGACATTATCTCTCAGCGGTAAGTAATAAATAAAACATACGTTGTACACCGGTATAAATTATTAGCGGGCGCGATTATGCAGTATCACGCGGCAAGACATAAAGCAGGCACATGCGCAGTTACATTTGGGGAGGCGCAGGCAAGGGCGGTATTGCTGATCGTTTTGGCCCGCCCTTGAACTTTTCTTTGATACTTTCTTTTCTTTCAGGAGAAAAGAAAGTAAAAGGTAAAAGCTAAACAGGCCTGGCGAGTATCCGGCTTTTATAATAGAACGTATACTTCAATTGTTACAAACAGGCATACATGAAAAATCTCCTTCTTCTTTTCACTTGCTGCATGGCAATTGTGAGCCATGCGCAAATTACCTATACCCGCCAGGAAGTGATGATACCCATGCGCGACGGCATAAAGCTGCATACAGTCATATTTACGCCGGGTAATGTAAGTGAGCCGGTACCTATACTGGTGGAACGCACACCCTATGGTGCTGATCACGCACAAAGCCCCGATAAATCAGCCTACCTTAAAGACATGGCAGCCGGCGGTTATATATTCGTTTTCCAGGATATACGCGGCCGCTATAAAAGCGAAGGGCAGTTTGTAATGAACCGCCCGATATTGGACAAGCCCGGTACCGTAGATGAGAGTACAGATGCATGGGATGCCGTTGACTGGCTGGTTAAAAATGTAAAAAACAATAATGGCAAGGTTGGCCAACTGGGCATATCATACCTCGGCTGGACAACTCTTGTAGCCGCTGCAAGGCCACACCCGGCGCTGGTAGCCGCAAGTGAGCAGGCCACACCGGCCGATATGTTTTTGGGAGACGATTTTCACCATAACGGCGCATTCAGGCTATCCTATGGTTTTGATTATTCGTTTATGGAGGAGGCTTCAAAGGTTGACACGCTTTTTCCGTTTGATGATTATGATTTATATAACTGGTTTTTAAAACTGGGCCCGTTAAGCAATGCCAATGCAAAATACCTGCACGGTATGCTGCCCACCTGGAACAATTTTACGCTGCACCCCAATTACGATACTTTTTGGCAAAAACAATCCGCCCTGCACTATGTTGGTTACCCGCGCATACCCATGCTGCATGTAGGCGGCGTTTGGGACCAGGAAGACATTAACGGCCCGCAAATTATTTACAACCTGCAGGAAAAGCTGGATACTAATCACCGCAATTATATCTGCCTCGGGCCGTGGAACCACGGGCAATGGGCAGGCGGTAATGTAACACATCTTGCCTCGTATGATATGGGCAGTAACACAGCACAGTATTTTCAGCAGCATATACAAAAAAAATGGTTTGACCATTGGCTGAAAGGAAAGGATGACGGTGATTTTCCCGAAGCTACCGTATTTGAAACGGGCAGCAACCAGTGGAAAACATACAGCACATGGCCACCAAAAGAAGCAACAATAAAAAGGCTTTACACCGCCGCCAACGGTAAAGTAAGTTTTAATAAGCCCGCAGGTGATGGCTATGATGAATACATAAGCGATCCCGCCAGGCCTGTGCCTTACCGCCAGCGGCCCATTGAGCAAACATACGGGCCAAACTCCCGCTGGTACACCTGGCTGGCCGAAGACCAGCGTTTTGCAGATGGCCGCCCTGATGTTGCCACCTGGCAAAGCGATACGCTTACACAGGATGTTACTGTAACAGGCAGCATTATTGCGCATTTATTCGCCGGCACCACCGGCAGCGATGCTGATTGGGTTGTAAAGCTAATAGACGTATATCCCGGTAAAATAAATAACAACCTTAAGATGAGCGGCTACGAACTGATGGTAGCCAGCGAGGTGCTGCGCGGCCGCTTTAGAAAAAGTTTTGAAACACCTTTGCCTGTTACACCCGGGAAGGCAGAAGAATATACCGTGGACATGCACCAGGTTGATCATACCTTTTTAAAAGGCCATCGTATTATGATACAGGTGCAGAGCAGTTGGTTTCCTTGTATTGACATGAACCCGCAAAAGTTTGTACCTAACATTTTTGAAGCCAAAGCAACAGACTATCAAAAAGCAACACAGCGCATATACCGGGGCGGCAATGCCGCTACTTATATTGAGTTGCCGGTAATGGAGTAGGGTAAACCAATTATCTTTAATATATTCAACAATTTGCCGGCATGAAAAATTTGTTTTTGGCTTGTTTATTTGTGTTAGTAACGGTTACATCTTTCAGCCAGCACCCGCGTTTTAAAGTATTAGCGTTGTACGAAAACGGTGGGCATCACATAGCT
>DASZUX010000586.1:0-1667 GCA_035547455.1 Chitinophagaceae bacterium | reverse complement strand
AATATCTTCTATAGTATATACACCGGAGTATTCAATGAAGGCTATAAAGCATTTCTATTACGACCTTGGCGATAAAATCTGGGGTGAATACGGATTTACAGATGCCTTTAACGAAACTAAAAACTGGTACGCCACAGAATACCTGGCTATTGACCAGGGTCCCGAAGTTGCAATGATTGAAAACTACCGCACCGGCCTGTTGTGGAAGCTGTTTATGAGCTGCCCTGAAATTCAGCAGGGGTTGAAAAAACTGGGTTTTGAATACAAATAACCAACGTTATGCTTAGCCGTTTTACCCGTAGCGTGCATGCAGCGTGCGCGCTGCTGATTACTGCAGTCCCATTGATTGCAGCAGCCCAGGTAGAGAACGCCGGGAAAGTAGTTTCTTACAAAAAAGTACCTGGCGGCATTCAGGGCAGAACACAACACGCCATTTTTGATGTGCATGCTTACAGTAATAACATCATTCGTGTAAGAGTATCAAAACAAGCGGCATTTCCCGGGTTTTCTTACGCGTTACAGGATACTATTATACCTGCATTTGCAGGGGTATCAATAGAAGAGAAGGGCAGGGCTATTATGCTTTCCACGCATGCCATCACCGCAGAAATAAGCATGGCACCGGGGCTTAGTCTTATTTTCAGGGACAAGCAGGGCAATGTTATTGACGAAGATGTACCCGGAGATGGTTTTGGTACATCTTTTACAGGCGATAAAGTAACCCTATACAAAAAATTGCAGGAAGGAGAAAGGTTTGTAGGGCTTGGTGAAGTATTAGGCAATCTTGATAAACGCGGGCAGGGTTTTACGCTTAACAACACAGATAATTACCGCTATGGCGACCCCCGCATAAGCATGTATGGCAGTGTCCCCTTTTTTATGGGCATCCATCATCAAAAAGTATTTGGCCTTTTTTTTAATAACAGCTACAAAACATTTTTCAATTTTGGATTGAGTACCCCATACTATTACTCTATAAGTGCAGATGGCGGCGATGCCGATTACTTTCTTATTTATGACAGCACACCAGCCAAAATATTAGAACATTATACTTCACTTACCGGCCGCATGCCCTTACCACCATTATGGAGTATAGGGTACCACCAGTCCCGCTGCAGTTATTACCCGCAAAGCAAAGTGCTTGATATTGCTCGGATGTTCAGGAGCAAGAATATTCCGCTTGACTGTATGGTGCTTGATGCTGATTACCTGCATGAGTATGAACCATTCCGTATAAACACTGCGAGATTTCCTGACATGCCCGGCCTGGCAAACGAACTGAAAGGAATGGGCATTGAACTAACTGCTTCAGTAAACCCGGGGATAAAAATAGATAGCACTTACGAAGCCAGTAAAGATCTTGTACAAAATGGCGTGCAGCTTAAATATACGGATGGCAGCGATTTTATATCTGACATACCGCCCAGCCGCAACAGGTTTGTTGACTTTACCAACCCAAAAGGCCGGCAGTGGTGGATTGATAAAATGAAGTTTTTGCCGGTTAACGGCATACATGGCTATTGGAATGATATGAATGAGCCTGCCGTTAGCGGCAGTTATTTACCTGATAATGTTGTGTTTGATTTTGACGGGCATAAGGCAAATGCGCTGCAGGCCAAAAATGTATACGGCATGCAAATGGCCCGCAGCAGCTTTGAATCTGCGTT
>DASZUX010000585.1:0-6304 GCA_035547455.1 Chitinophagaceae bacterium | reverse complement strand
CGCTGTTATAAATATTAACGCTCTTTAACCCCGGCGCCGCTACCTGTATTGTAAAAGTGCCATTTTCTGTAACAGGGTTGGGGTAAATCTTTGCAGAAATACCGGAGAAATTAACGGTTTTAACAGGAGACTGAATTACATCGCCCGACACCTGCTGAGCATCTATGCGGTAATACAGCTTTGCTGAAGGCACTTTTATATCAGTGTAACTATAAACATCCTGTGTTGTTTGCGCCGGCATGCTTGCGACAAGACTAAAATCAATACCGTTATCTGAGCGCATAATTGCATAGGATTTCGTGTTGGCTGGTGTAGCATCTTTCCAGCCAAGGTCAACATCGCCGCCGTTTCGCTGTACATTAAACCAGGCAAAATGTGCCGGCAGTGTTACTGCGAATGGTTTAAAGCGGCGTACCACGTGGTTGTTTATATCAGCCACGTAAACATCCCCGTTGCTGCTTACAACAAGGCCGCCGGGGTAGTTTAGTTTACCCAGGGTAGCCACGGAAGCATTATCAGCGTACCCTGGCGTGAAAGACCCGGCTACAAGACTGTCTTTATACGTTTTTGCGGTAAGCCTTATTACAGAGCCTGCCGTAGAGTCTGATACATATACATTACCTGTTACATCTACCGCAATCCCGGAAAGCACATGCCCGTTATTTAAAACGGTAGATATTTTTTGTGTTACCGCGCTAATCATTCTTATGCGCTTATTGCCCCTGTCAAGTATAAACACGTTGGCAGCAGTATCAACCGCAACACCCGCAGGCATTTTAAGCTGAGCCGAGGTTGCAGCGCTTCCATCGCCGCTGTTACCTGCGGCGCCGGTGCCTGCAATGGTAGTTATGGTTTGCGTAGCGGCAGCTACTTTTCTTACCCTGTTGTTTAAGGCATCTGCTATATAAAGATTACCGCTTTTATCAATAGCAATGCCGTACGGGTTGTTGAGCGATGCTGAAGTAGCAGCCGCATTGTCGCCCGCATACCCAGCGGTGCCGTTACCTGCTACATTGGTTACTATTTTGGTGTTGTATGCAATTTTGCGTACAACATTATTAAATACGTCGGCTATATATACGTTGTTTGATGCATCTACGGCTATGCCCAGCGGCGCGTTGTACAATGCTGATGAGGCAAGCCCGCCGTTACCCGCATAACCTTTGCTTGCATATTTATAATCCGGGTTGGGAGAACCGGCAAATACATAAGAGCTGTTGGCAACATTTACCGTTCTTACGTCATAATAATACCCGTCTGCAATATATAGGTTACCGGAAGCATCCAGTGCAACAGACTGTGGCTGCAGTTGGGCCTGCAGCGCATCCGGCGCGCCGGTAAAGCCATCGGTGCCGTCACCGGCAATAGTATTTATTGTATTATCGGCCGCTGCTATTTTTCTTATCCTGTTATTACCCATATCAGCTATATACACGTTGCCTTTTGTATCCACCTGCACATACACAGGTTTCTTTATTTGCGCGGAAACCGCAGCGCCACCATCCCCGCTGAAACCCTGTATGCCGGTACCGGCAATGGTGGATATTTTTTTTGTGCCGGCAGCCACTTTCCTGATACGGTTATTACTTTGGTCAGCAATATAAATGTTACCTGCTGTATCAACGCATACACCTGCGGTATAACCAAGTACAGCGCTTGTAGCCAGGCCGCCGTCACCGCCATAGCCATGGCTTCCGTTACCGGCAACGGTTGAAATTTTCTGTGTTGCCGCATCCACCATCCTTATCACATTATTATACACATCGGAAATATACACGTTGCCTTTTTTATCTACTGCAACACATTCGGGGTACAGCATAGCAGCAGCCGTTGCAGCGCCGCCGTCTCCTGAGTAACCAAAATCGCCGTTGCCGGCAATGGTAGATATTTTCAGTGTTGAAGCATCAATCTTTCTTATTACATTATTGTTGTTATCCGCAAAATATATATTTCCGGCAGTGTCAACCGCTATACCTGCAGGCCCGTTTAGTTTTGCTGCTTTAGCTGCCCCGCCGTCGCCGGAATACCCGGCAACACCTGTGCCTGCAATAGTGGAAATCTTATTTGTTTGCGCATCTATTTTACGGATGCAGTTATTACCATAATCGCTTATATAAACATTATTTTTTTTATCTGTTGCTATGTCAGGCAGGCTGTTGTAAAAACTAAGTTGTGCAGCCGCAGCAGGCCCCCCGTCGCCCGAGTAGCCCGAAACGCCTGTGCCTGCAATAGTGGCTATTACCTGTGTTAAAGCATTTACCTTGCGAACAAGGTTATCTTTAGTGGTGGCAATATACACGTTGCCGTTTGCATCAACCGCAACAGCATAAGGGCTGAACAAACCAGCTTTGGTGGCTGCGCCATTGTCGCCAAGGTAATTATAACGACCGGCAAAAGTGATGAGTTGGGATTGGGCGGAACAAGCAATTAAGAGAAAAAGGGATAAGAGCAGTGTTTGTTGTTTTACAGGGTAAAATTTAAGCATGCTTATAATTTTGGTACGTGTTGCAAAGTAATGGTATTTTTTGCCGCAGCTAAAGCAAACCCGTTTTAATAAAGCTTAAAAAATAAATGCAATTACCTGGGTAATAAACACAATTAAATAGGGCAGCCTGCCAGGCAAGCGGTATCAATAAAATATAAAAAACGTTTTTTAATGCAGTATGCTGTTGCTTATCTTCGCAAGCCTGGTATTAAGCCCCTGTGCGATATAAAGCAACGTAATTGTTTTAAGCTTACGCTTACACTGTAATTGCAGTTATTACACACAGCGTGCCAAACCAGTATGGTGTTATGGAGTTAGACTGTTTACTATATGCAACCAAAACTTGTTCTTGCCTTTTCTGTTTGCCTGGCTGTTATTAAGCTGAATGCACAGACCGCCGACATTTTTAAACCGGACTCTGTTAAAAAAGCTATTGAAGCCGTTAGCATCAGCACTTCCATTAACGTGGACGGTGTATTGAATGAACCGGAATGGCAATTGGTTGAACCCTCGCCGCGATTTACACAAATTGAACCGTACCAGGGCGCAGCGCCAACGGTTGAAACGGTGGTAAAGGCATTATATAACAGGCAAAACCTGTATATAGGCGTTTTTGCAAAAGAACCTTTGGGTAAAAAAGCTGTACGCGCCACTGATTTTAAACGCGACTTCAATTTTTTAGCACACGATCTTGTTACACTTACGTTTGACGGGTTTAACGACAAACGTAATGCCATGTGCTTTGCTACAAACCCTTATGGCGTACAGCGTGACTACCTGGCTTTTGACGACCTGTATTACGATGTTGATTGGGATGGATTATGGAAAGTGCGTACTATACGCACAGACTCCGGCTGGTATGCAGAAATTGCTATACCATGGCAAACGCTGCGATACAAAAAAACGGCAGACAGTGTACAAAGCTGGGGGTTTAATATGTACAGGAACAGGCGTATTACCAACGAGATTACGGCATTTTCGCCATTCCCGAGGGTGTTTGGCGCATCAAGAATGGAATATGCAGGAGTACTTAAAAACCTGCAGCCGCCACCTCCGAAATCAAACATACGCATACAGCCGTATATATTAAATGTGTTTGACCACTACAATGGCTTTGACAGCACTGTAACCCCAAATCAAAACAAAGTAAAAGTGGGTGGCGATATAAAATGGGCCATCACCCCCAATACAGTGCTTGACCTTACCGCCAACACTGACTTTGCGCAGGCAGATGCTGATTTGCAGGTAAACAATGTTACCCGGTTTTCAGTTTTCTTCCCGGAAAAGAGACAGTTTTTTTTAGAGAATGCCTCACTGTTCAGTCCCGGCATACAGCAGGGTGTTGACGGCTCAGGCGGGTTTATGCACATTCAGCCGTTTTTCAGCAGGACGATTGGTCTTGACTCTTCGGGCAATCCCATACCTATTGTTGCAGGCGGCAGGTTTGTAAGCCGCTCAACAAGCCAGAATTATGGGGCAATAGTTATGCGGCAGGAAGGTAGCGGTAACAGCCCCGCTACTAATTTTTTCGTAGGCCGGTATTCAAAAAATTTTGCCGGGCAGGACAGGATTGGCGGCCTTGTATCGGTTAAAAACAGCGCGGCAGGCACCAATACCGAAGCCACTGTTGACGGCTTTTTCCGCATGGGGCAGGCGCAGTCCTTCAACAGTATATTTACCTATACCAACACCACCAATACACACCAGCAGGGCTTTGCGGGGTTTGTACAATACTACAACTCCACCAACAACTATAAAATATGGTTTA
Organism: Chitinophagaceae bacterium; assembly: GCA_035547455.1. Lineage (GTDB taxonomy): Bacteria > Bacteroidota > Bacteroidia > Chitinophagales > Chitinophagaceae > JABDFW01. Next base: position 2,051 of record DASZUX010000585.1, on the reverse strand, counting down.
CACAATCCATCGTTACCAAAAACTTTGACCCGCAGATGGGTTTTGTATCAAGAACAGATATTATTGGCACCACCCCCGGCATGAACTGGTATTACCGGGGCAGGTATTTACCTTTTAAAAAAATACTGCGCGCTTTTGAGCCCGGTTTTTTGCCGGAGTTTTACTGGCAGGCTTCAACCGGCAGGTTTATTGAGCGGAGTTTATATTTTTATCCCGTGTGGTTTAACTTTCAAAATGGCGCTTACCTTGGGTACGGCATAACGCCGGCATATCAAAACCTTACGGATAATTTTCAGCCATTAGGCATAAACATAGCGCCGGGTCAGTACCATTACCTGTTTAATGAAATAATGGTTACTACCGATCCATCAAAATTTATCAGCCTGGCGGGGGATTATAAATGGGGGCAGTATTTTGACGGCAGGCTAACTGCTGAAGACTGGAAACTGCAGTTTGCACCAATACCGCATATATCAATTTTAGCAGAGTTAAACCGCAATCATTTTATGCAGGTAGGTATTGATAAGCAAACCAAAACGGTTGACCTGTATATTATACAAGGACGTTTTGCCCTTAACCCGCGGTTACAACTGACAGGCTTTTACCAGAAGAATTCCTACGATAACAGCCAAAGTTACAACATACGTTTTTCCTGGGAGTATAAACCGCTGTCATATATCTACCTCATATTCAACCACGGCGCAGTTAACGACCTCTATCATGCCGTTAAACAGTCTGAAGACCATGTAATGGCGAAGATTAGTTATTTAAAACAGTTGTAGAAAGCAAAGTACGGTTTACAGGTATAAAAAACGCAAAGCAATGAATGGAGCGCTGAGGGGTTATACGCCTTTAGTTGCAATATCCTTGATAATGTAAGCACGCCCGGGCCGCCGCCAATAATGGCTCTGTTTTATGCAGCAATAAGTTTACAATAATAGGGGATGGCTGAAAACGAAAATTTTTTACTGCCTGGTAATTTTTTGCCGGTTGCGGATTATATTAATTCAGCTCATGCAAGAACGGGAAAATTATTCCAGCAGCCTTATGGCCTTTTCAATTTCTGCAATACCCTGTTTGCCTGCGACAGGAGATAGGCGGAGGTACTGCATGCGTATTGTATTAATAATACTGGTATCCGTCTTGTCTTTATTAGCGTATAACAGCCTGTAACAAATGGCTGTTTTAAGGGCATTGGCTTTTACGCGTACAACATGCGGCGCATAACGGGAGGGATGTATATGTACCGGCCGGCTGTTGTTAATATAACGCAGGGTAAAGCTGCTGCCGTCATTTAACGTAACAAGTTTATACCCGTTGCCCAGCCAGTGTTTTGCCTGCTGCGCAGTATTAATGCCAGCAAGCTGTAAATTGCCGGCCACCTGTTGTATTATTTCATCAACCGTTAACACGCCGCAGTACATATCCATCTGGCTGCTGCCGATAGTTTTTATTGTTTGCATGGTTTCGCTGCTTATATTACCTGTGGCAGCAGCTATCCATTGCTTAATATAAGCGAGGTGGTGTTTGAACGGATGAAAGAGAATGATATCCTTCATGCAGTAGTCAAATCTTATTCGTCTTCCCCGGGTGCGGTAGTTACCGGCGGCTCCGCCGGCACTGAAGGCCGGCCTGAAAAACCTTTTACCGCCAGCACAATACAACCGGCTGCCGTTAGCCAAAAACCAATACCCATTACCTGCAGTATGTTTGAAACATCCGAGGCAGTAAGCCCGCTTACATCATTGATTTTTGAAAAAAGATAACTCATTACTATAATAAGTGATATGGCAGGTAATAAAAGGAGCAATGTTTTTGGCAGCACATACTTTTCGTTGTTAAAGGCTGCACCATGTACCAGCAGGATGCCGCTGACAGGTATAAAAACAGCAATAAAACGAACAGGATTGTTTAGCTCTTTTCCAATAACACCAAATACTATATCCCATGCGCTTATGCCTATAATTACGCTTATCCAGGGCATAAAAAAAGCTACAACCAATACTGCTGCTGTAATTATAACGGTATTTTTGCTGTTTGTTTGCATAAGG
>DASZUX010000584.1:0-5730 GCA_035547455.1 Chitinophagaceae bacterium | reverse complement strand
CTTGGATCTTCCATTTGCTCAAAGAAACTAATTAATCCCGTCATTTTTTTGACAGCTAATTGCTTAATTCCACTCACTTATAACACTCCTGTGCATAATTATTGCCTTATATCAACATATTTTTACTTTTCCACATACTTTCTTTCTATTTTAGATGCGTTTGCCCTGTGGTATTTACCCCCGGCATACCCGCTAATGGCGGCGTTGTGTATCTTTGCCGCCCAATGAAGGCGCTGGTATATAAAAGCACGGGTAGCTGGTACGTTGTTAAAACGCAGGAGGGCGATACGTTTAACGCACGCATAAAGGGCGTGTTTAAAATTGACGGCCTGGGCAGCACCAACCCGGTAGCCGTGGGAGATGAGGTGGAGATAACGCCTGAGGATGGCCCGGAAAACACGGCTGTAATCACCCATATTTACGACCGCCATAACTATATGGCCCGCACCAGCCCGCACCATAAAAAGCAGCACCACATTATTGCCAGCAACCTTGACCAGGCACTGCTGTTTGCCACCCTTAAGGAGCCGCGCACCAGCCAGGGGTTTATTGACCGTTTTTTGGTGAGCGCGGAAGCCTATCATATACCGGCAGTGGTGGTATTTAACAAGGCGGATATTTACCGCCAGAAGGAAATTGATAAGTTTGAGGAACTGCGGGATATGTACACCGGCATTGGCTACACTATAGTGCTGGCGAGTATGGAAACCGGTGCTGGCGCGGAGGAAATAAAGGCCCTGCTGAAAGATAAAACCACGCTATTGAGCGGGCACAGCGGGGTGGGTAAATCAACCTTTATTAATAAGGTGTTTCCACAGTTGCAACTGCGCACACAGGAGGTAAGCGGGTGGAGCGGCAAGGGCATGCATACCACCACGTTTGCCGAGATGTTTGACCTGCCGGGCGGCGGCCGTATTATTGATACCCCGGGCATACGGGAGTATGGCCTGGTTGATATACCAAGGCAGGAGCTAAGCCATTACTTTCCTGAAATGCGGGGGTTGCTGGCTAACTGCCAGTTTAATAACTGCCTGCATATTAATGAGCCGGGCTGCGCGGTAAAAAAGGCTGTGGAAAAGGGCGACATTGCCGCAGAACGTTATATAAGTTATTATAACATCCTGGAAAGCATACAGGAGCACGACTATTAAACAGCCGCTTTTAGCTTTGAAGCCAGCTTGTTGGCGGCAGGCACGTCCTTACTGGTTTGCGGTGTAAGGGTTACGCCATTGTAAATATCGTACTGCAGGCTAAGCTGGTGTCCGCGGTACTTAAACTGCCATTCAATGGTGTCGGCCTCGTCAAGTTTGCTGGTAAAGCGTACAAACCTTGTTTTACTCAGCTTGTTGGTAAGCAGGTAAAAAGTTTGCAGGCTTCCGTTCTCGTCAATTACAGTGCTCACTGTGGTGTTATGGTCATAAGGTTTCATACACAAATCCCCCCTTTGATATATAATTATTCAAACTATTTTTCGTCCTTTTTAATAGTAGCCGCCTTTGGGGATGCTATATGCTGGTTACTTCCTGCTTATTTAGAACGGTTGCAGGGCATTCTTTGTTACACAAGACAACCAAAAAAGGGGATAGTTCCTGCACGGGGTTTGATCATAGTTATAAAAATAAGCAGTAAGTTTTGATTGTATATGCGGGAACTATCCTGTAAAAGTAGTAGACAACAGGTTTTTTTATTTCGCTGCATTAAAATCAGAAAACCATAAAGAATATTTTACATAGTTGCCGGCGATGCGTTCAATTTCGCCATGCACCATATCGGGGCTCATTTCTTTTACCTTTTTGGCGGGCACCCCGGCATAAATGCTGTTGGCTTCAACAATGGTGCCCTCCAGTACCACGGCCCCCGCAGCAATAATGCTGTTGCTGTGTACCTCGCAGCGGTCCATTACAATAGCGCCCATGCCAATAAGTACATCGTCGTAAATTTTGCAGCCGTGTACAATGGCATTGTGGCCTATGGACACATTGTTGCCTATTTCGGTAGGGTTTTTTTGGTAAGTGCAGTGTATAACAGCCCCGTCCTGCACGTTTACCTTGTTGCCCATTTTAATGTAGTGTACGTCGCCGCGCACTACGGCATTAAACCAAATGCTGCAGTCGTCGCCGGTAACTACATCGCCTATTACGGTAGCGTTGGGGGCCACAAAACAATTATTGCCCAACTGCGGTGTTTTGCCTAAAACGGGTAAAATAGTAGCCATGGGTTAGTATTTGGGTTTAAAAGTACCCCGAATATTTGGATTTTTTAATCACACAGCGGTATAACCGGCGGACAAAACGCAGAGGCCGCTGTGCGCTGCAGGCAGTATAATAAGAGAATACATAGGCATGGGTAGCCTGGCAGGTAAGAGGATGAAGGGCTTTACCGGGATTGCCATTCATCAAGCCTGGCCATTACGCCCCAGCCGCCAAAGTCTTCGGATATGGCAAATACCACTTCGTTGTCGCCTTTTTTAAGGTTAAGAAATACGGCGTCGTAAAAACCCATGGTGCCAAGAAAGCGTTAGTCTCGCTAAATAAATTCATCGTGTCCGGCATATAACAGCTTACCGTTAAAATACACCAGTGCCCGGTCAGAAAAACCGAAGCTTAGCTTTTTAAAGGCTTGTTTATCGCTGTGTATCACCAGTTTGGCAAACACGGTGTTTTTGCCACGCCCAAGCGCGGCTAACTGGTCAAGGTTAACTACCCCGCGTTCATCAGCCACCACTGTTTGCCAGCCGGGGTTGTTTACGGGTATGTCCGCCAGTGATGGTTTGCCCGCCAGCAGTGCTTCGTCAAACGGCGCTGATACCTGCCAGCGGGTGAGCACATTAACCGGCAGGGGCCCGGCGGGTTTGGGCTTGCTTTGCAGGGTAACGTTATTTGTGGCAGTGTAGCTAAAGTTGGCGTAAAAAACGGGGGCGTCCCACTCGTTTGTAAGGGCAATCATACCGCTTTGCACCGGCCTGTAAAGTTTTTTAATAAATAACACCGGCTGCTTTTCATCGTCAAAATACACTTCTGCAGCGGTGTCCTTTATAAGAAATTTTACATGAACCCAGCGTTCAAGGGGTATTGCGTGCGGGTTACCAAAACCATCGCCGTAGTATAACTGCCAGCCGCCTGCCCCGTTGTATTCGGGATAGTATTGCATGGCATCTGGATTGCCGCTTTGGTGGGGGCGCACATAAAACGCTTCCCCGTTCATGCTATCCTGCATACGGAAGGCAATACCGGGAAAGTAACGTGCTTTGGCAACAGCCATGTCAAACTCAATTACCCCGTTGGTAAAACCCGCATCTTTTAACAGGGCTGCCCCGTTAACCATTTTAAGGCAGGGCTTGCCGTTAAAGGTATCCGTTACGGCCTCTTTACCGGAAATAGACCACCGGGAAGAATTAAAAGGAATAATGTTTTGGGCAGTGGCGTTCAGCCCTGCCGCCAGCAGTGTTGCAGCAAATAAAAGTTTCATACGCCTGGTTTATAATTACAAAATGTTTACGGCAAAATAGCGTAAGGGCCTTTAAAAAACCTGTTCAAATGTGTGTCAAAATGGGTTCAAGAAAATATTTTAATGCCTGGTGTACTTAATAAAATGGTTGAGAATGCAGCAAACTTGCCGGGTTAGGCTTTTATAAATCTTAGCTTTATGTTTTAAGCCACAATTTACTAAACTATGGAGCAGTTTGTAACATTTCAGCGATTTAATGATATAAACCTGGCAATGGAGTTTGCCGAACAGCTAAAACAACTGCGCATTTATTGCGAAATAGATAACCAGACTGCACCATTTGATGTAAGCTTTGCCAATAACCCATTGGAAGACGATATACGCATAAAACTACGGCCTGAAGATTTTGAAAAAGCCAATGAGGCGCTTGATAATTATTACAAGAGTATGCTGGGGACGGTGGACAAAGATTATTACCTGTTACAATTTAGTAACGATGAGCTGGTTGAGGTATTAGCAAAACCCGACGAATGGAATCGCTTTGATATTCAACTGGCAAAAAAATTGCTCACAGACCGGGGCAGGCAAATACCTGAAGGCAAACTGGACGAATTACAGCGAGCACGATTGGGCAATTTAAAAAAGGAAAAAAGAATAGATGGCTTATGGCTTATAATTGGTTACCTGTTACCGCTTTTAGGCTTTTTATACTGGGGGCACATTATCGGGGTAGTGTTTTCGATCTACGGGTCACTGACTGGTATTGTAGCCGGAATTGTTTTGAGGTATGGCAGGAAAACCCTGCCAGACGGCAGCCGGGTATATTTGTATGCAGGTAATGTTAGGTTGCATGGCTTGCTGATACTGGTATTAAGCATTCTTGCTTTTCTTTCCTGGTACATTTCTGCCCAAATCGGCGTGTACGGGCAATAACTGGTGTCGGCTTTAATCTGCAGCGCCTTTCTTGGTAAAGCAGGCTATTTTCTAAAATCGCATCAGTATCATTAAGGGTTATGTTACCTTTGCGCGATTGGCCGGCAAACGGGTTTTGCCAGCCGGCGTAACCTTCAATTGTTTTGCAAATGGATAAACACGATGTACTGCTGCAGGATGTAGTAATAAAGTTTGCAGGCGACAGCGGCGACGGCATGCAGCTTACCGGCCAGCAGTTTACCAATAATACGGCGCTTTTAGGAATAGACCTTGCCACTTTTCCGGATTTCCCGGCTGAGATACGTGCCCCGGTGGGCACGCTGCCCGGCGTGAGCGGTTTCCAGGTGCACTTTTCTTCGGACAAGGTATATACCCCGGGCGATTTGTGCGATGTTTTGGTAGCAATGAACGCCGCAGCGCTAAAGGCAAACCTGAAAAGCCTTAAGGCGGGTGGCAAAATTGTGGCCAATATAGACGGGTTTGATGCAAAAAACCTGCGGCTGGCCAATTACCCGGACGGGGTTAACCCTTTACAGGACGGCAGTCTTGATAGTTACGACGTAATAAAAATGGACGTAACCAAAATGACCCGCGAGGCACTGAAAGAGTTTACAGGCCTGGGCACGAAGGAAAAAGACCGCGCTAAAAATATGTTTGTGCTGGGGTTTATTTACTGGATGTATAACCGCAGCTTAGATAATACCATTGCTTTTTTAAAAGACAAATTCGGCAAAAAAGAAACCATACTGCAAAGCAACATAAAAGTGCTGCAGGCGGGTTATAATTACGGCGATACTACCGAAACTTTTACTACCCGCTACAAGGTGGCCAAAGCAAAACTGCCCGCAGGCACCTACCGCAGCATTATGGGCAACCAGGCACTGGCATACGGCCTTGTGGCTGCCGCGCAAAAAAGCGGGCTGCCATTGTTTCTTGGCACTTACCCCATTACTCCTGCATCTGATATTTTGCACGAGTTAAGCAGGTTTAAAAATTTTAACGTACGCACCTTCCAGGCCGAAGATGAAATTGCTGGCATATCCGCCGCTATTGGCGCTGCTTATGGTGGCAGTATTGGCGTAACCAGTACATCCGGCCCCGGCATGGCCTTAAAAGCCGAAGCAATGGGGCTGGCGGTAATGCTGGAAATTCCGCTGGTGATAATAGATGTACAACGCGGCGGCCCATCTACCGGGCTGCCCACCAAAACAGAGCAGAGCGACCTGTTGCAGGCATACTATGGCCGCAACGGCGAGTGCCCTATGCCGGTAATTGCTGCCAGCACCCCGAGCGATTGCTTTAGTGCTGTATTTGAGGCTGTGCGTATAGCTGTACAGCACATGACACCAG
>DASZUX010000583.1:0-1861 GCA_035547455.1 Chitinophagaceae bacterium | reverse complement strand
CCGCTTATTATGTCGTTTAAAGCACCACAATCTGTAACCATTTGCCCGGTAAATTTCCATTCGTCCCTAACAATATGCTGTAATAAAGAAGGACTGGTACAGCAGGGCTCGCCGTTTACCCGGTTATAGGCGCACATTATTGAGTTTACCCCGGCGCCGGCCAGTTTTTTAAAAGCATACAGGTATGTTTCCCGCAGGTCTTTTTCATCTACAATGGCGTTAAAGCCATGACGTTCGGCCTCGGGACCGCTGTGTACCACAAAATGCTTGGCACAGGCAGCGGTTTTTAAAATATTTTTACTGGTGCCCTGCAAGCCTTTTACAAAAGCGGTGGCCATGGTAGCGGTAAGGTAGGGGTCCTCACCGTAGGTTTCCTGCCCGCGCCCCCAGCGGGGGTCCCTGAAAATATTGATATTAGGCGTCCAAAAGCTCAGGCCCATATATTGTATGCGCCTGTTTCCGGCAATGGCCATATTGTATTTTGCCCTTGCTTCAGTAGAGATATAAGTTGAAACCCTGTAAATGAGCGAATCGTTAAAGGTGGCAGATAACCCTATGGTTTGGGGGAACACCGTAGCAGTACCGGCCCTTGCCACGCCATGCAATGCCTCGTTCCACCAATTATAAGATGGAATACCAAGCCGGTTAACACCCGGGCTTTCAAAACCAAGCAGCGAAATTTTTTCCTGTAATGAAAGTACGTTCAGCAAACTATCCGCCCGTTTACCCGCCTGTAATGCCAGTTTATCGTTTTGTGCGTTTGCCGTATTTATACAACAAACGGTAACTGAGAGCACCAAAAATGACAAAACAAAGTATCTCATACAGCTATTTTACTGGTAATCAATTTATAATGCAAATTTTAGTGGTGCGTTCCGGGGCCCTTTACAGGCAAATATAATGTAGCAATATGTATTGCCCCCACCCTGCCAAAATTTTCATCCCTGATTTTTACCACTCATACGCAACTTTCGCCACTCCTCTGCATAAATATAGTACTATGCAAAACATAGTACCTATTTTTACGTCGTAATTGATAAAAACAAGTATTAAAACAATTACAATTGGAGGTTTTTATGAAAAGCTATTTATTAGAAATATTGTTAGGAATCAGTCTTCCGTTAGCTATATTTCATACGCAAGTGTCTAAAATATTCACCGCTGAAAAACCGGTAAGCAAACAAATAAGCCTGTCAATAGCCAGGGAAGCCAGCTATACCAGTAAAGTATATGATAATTCCAGGGCATCAGTACGCGTGGTAATTTTTAAGGTAAAAAATAAAAAGCAGGTTATACTGTGGGACAAAACATACGACACACTGCAGCTTAGAGATTACCCCACCCTGGGCAACGCGCTGCATAACAGTGTAACCGTTAGCAACATTGTGGACAGTAAGGAAAAATTGTATGTTACCTATATGATTACCTATAATACCAACGGCAGCTTAGTTACCGTGGAAGACGGCACCAGCCTTTTAAAGGGTGAAGCACAGGGTGATGTGCAAATTAAAATATAACGGTTACAGCAGTACTAATAAAACAGATGTTATGCAAAAGAATGTTTTTACAGCAATAGGCCTATGCGGCGGCGGTTTTAGCATGAAGGGGCAGGGTGATAATACAAGGCTGCGCTACACATCAAACAAAACACAGGGCCTGGATGAAAACAAGCGGGTGCAATATACACGCGATGAAAAGGTGATGGTGGAAGTAACGAAAACAGCAATTAGCATAATACCCGCAACACAGGCCGGAGAAACACTTACAGGCAGTTTTACGGACGTTAGCTGCCTGTGGAAGGAAGCGTTTAACGCCGGCAAAACAGTAATAAGCACCCGGCTTTGCGATAAACGCGGCGCCG
>DASZUX010000582.1:0-2160 GCA_035547455.1 Chitinophagaceae bacterium | reverse complement strand
TTGGCAGAGTTGCTGTTAAACATAAAACCGGGGCTAATATCCACTTCCTTAGTGCGGATAATACCTGTACCTGCCGGGTTTACGTTATTGGCAGTAATATCGCCGCCCAGTGACCCTATAGCACCACCTATACCCATAACCCTTGCACTGCCGCCGGGTATAAACCATGCATTGCGCAAAGCATCGTCAGGGGTTTGTGTATTTGCCTTAATGGCAAAGCAAAGCACCGCGGCAAACAATAAAAATGGCTTCATACAGGTGAGTTATGATAAATAAAGATAGGGGCAAATATTTATTTGCAGGTTACTAAATACCCAGGCAGTTGCCTGGTAAGAAAGACTTTAAATATTAATGATGTGTTGGCCTGCTTGCCGCCGAACTGCTTCCGGAGCTGTTAAAGCCGCCACTGCGGCCACCTGCGCTGTTGCTGGACGAGCTTGTGCTGAACGAGCGTGATGGCTGGTATGTGTTGGTGTTGTTATTGTAATAAGTATTATTACGGTTTGTATAGTTATTGGGGTTTAAATAATTACTGTTGTTATAACGGTTGTTATTTTGATTTTTATAAAAATTGTTGTTGCTGTACTGGAAATTACGGTAAGCAGTAAGGTTGCTTTTACTGGTACTGCCAAAATATGTTTTAGGATTTTTGTACAATACTACTGTTTGGTAAGGGCTGCCCCAGTAACCGCCTCCCCCAAAACCATAATAGCCGTAGCCCAGGCCAAAACCATACAGGGGATTCCACGAGCTGTACATACCATAATATCCAAGCGGGTTGTACAAAGAAGATGAAAGCAGGGCATAGCGCGATGCATTGCAGCTAAAGCCAAAATCATACCTGCTGTCCTGCCAGTAATCGTAGTCATCAATGGTTGACCATAATGCATTGTTACGTACTTTCATACGCAGGTAACGGTCATCATTGCTGCTCTGGTAATTTTCATATACATCATAGCCGGCATCATCGCTGCTGTTTGCATTTTTTGCCTGTACCGCAGGTGAGGGTGAATAGTAAATATCGTCAGGAGTACTTGTTGCTTTGTACAATGACGAGCAACTGGTTAGCAGGGTAGCCAGGGCGATGGCAGTTATTATTTTAGTGTTCATACTCCGAGGTTTTAGAAGTTTGTAGCGCTAAGTTATTACTTTTGCTGCTCTTTAAATCAAACTTAGTGTAAGTTACACCAGATTGATTTATAAAAATAAAATTTACTGTTAAGGTATTTTAAAAAACTAACAATTGTTAATAAGCTATGGGTAAAGAAATCACATCCCGGGCGCAGGATTATTCACAGTGGTATATTGATATTGTGATAAAAAGCGGGCTGGCTGACTATAGTGCTGTTAAAGGCTGCATGGTAATTAAGCCCTACGGCTATGCCCTGTGGGAAAATATGAGGGATGAACTGGACAGGATGTTTAAGGAAACCGGGCATGTTAATGCTTATTTTCCGCTTTTTGTACCCAAAAGCCTGTTTGAAGCGGAGGAAAGGAACGCTGAAGGCTTTGCCAAGGAGTGTGCGGTAGTTACCCATTACAGGCTTAAAGGCGACCCTGAAAAAAAAGGGAAACTGGTAGTTGACCCTGAAGCAAAACTGGAGGAAGAACTGGTAGTAAGACCTACCAGCGAAGCTATTATATGGAATACCTATAAAACGTGGATACAAAGCTACCGTGATTTGCCACTGCTTATTAACCAGTGGGCAAACGTAGTACGCTGGGAAATGCGTACACGGCTGTTTTTGCGTACTGCCGAATTTTTATGGCAGGAAGGCCATACCGCGCATGCCACGAAACAAGAGGCGGTTGAAGAAGCTGAAAAAATGCTGGGGGTGTATGCCACCTTTGCTGAAGATTATATGGCCCTGCCTGTAGTTAAGGGGTATAAAACACCCAACGAGCGGTTTGCCGGCGCAGAAGATACCTATTGTATAGAAGCGTTGATGCAGGATGGCAAAGCACTGCAGGCCGGCACTTCTCACTTTTTAGGGCAGAATTTTGCAAAAGCCTTTGATGTTAAGTTTAGCGATAAGCAAAATAAGCTTGATTATGTGTGGGCAACAAGCTGGGGGGTAAGTACGCGGCTTATTGGTGCACTGGTAATGGCCCACAGCGACGACGACGGGCTGGTATTGCCACCCAGGCTGGCGCCAATAC
>DASZUX010000581.1:0-6965 GCA_035547455.1 Chitinophagaceae bacterium | reverse complement strand
CTTGGATCTTCCATTTGCTCAAAGAAACTAATTAATCCCGTCATTTTTTTGACAGCTAATTGCTTAATTCCACTCACTTATAACACTCCTGTGCATAATTATTGCCTTATATCAACATATTTTTACTTTTCCACATACTTTTCTTTCTATTTTAGATGCGTTTGCCCTGTTCAATTGGGCTGGACGCAAAAATTGTGGTAATATTGGGATATGATACTTAAAGCAACCGGTATTTTTATCCTGGCTTTTGTTACAGGGTATATTTTAGGCGATATACCGGTACGTATAATCAACAACAAAGCCGCAGAAAAAAGAAAGAAGCTAATTGAGGCAAAAAAGAAACAGCATACAGAAACCCTCAACTAAGCACAAATTTCAAGGGCCGGTACAGTAATTAATGCTAAAAGAGAAGCGCCTGCTTGGCAGGCAGCAATGTATTGTACGGTTAAGTTATTTATTTTGCGGTTATGATTATTGTTATTCAGTGCAAGGACAAAGTAGGGCTTGTGGCGGCTATATCTGGCTTACTGGCAGCAGAGCAGATAAATATAGTGTCAATGCGTGAGCATGTGGACATTGCAGAAGAGCTTTTTTTTGCCCGCGTTGAAGTGCGAAAGGATGCAGATGCTGAAGCGCTGCAGCAAAAGCTGGCACAAGTACTGCCGCCCGGCGCACAGGTACATGTAAACCCGCAGCCCGAAAAAAAAGTAGTGGTGCTGGTAACAAAAGAATATCATTGCCTTGGCGATATACTGGTTCGTAATCATTTTAAAACACTGGGGGCCTCAGTACAATGTGTAGCTGGTAATCATCCCGTACTGGCTGATATATGCAACAGGTTTGAAGTGCCTTTTCATTACATAAGCCACGAGGGTAAAACAAAGGGGGTATTTGAGGAGGAGCTGCGTGCCTGTATAATGCAATATGAATTTGACTATATAGCGCTGGCAAAATTTATGCGCATACTTTCGCCTGCATTCGTAAGCAATTTTCCGGGGCAGATTATTAACATACATCACTCATTTCTTCCTGCTTTCATCGGTGCCAGCCCATACAGGCAGGCATTTGAACGTGGTGTAAAACTTATTGGCGCCACAGCGCATTTTGTTACCAACGATCTTGATGAAGGCCCTATTGTTGCGCAGCAAATAATACCGGTTACCCACACCTATACTCCTGCAGACATGATGCGTGCCGGAAAAGAAATTGAAACAGCGGTATTTGCACGCGCCCTGCAATTGGTATTTGAAGACCGCGTGTTTGTATATAAAAATAAAACCGTGGTGTTTGAGTAGTGAAATTATTTCATATAAACCTTGCTGAATTAGCGTCTGTAACATTTTCCCTTTTCTGTACACGAAGCATGCCTAATGCTACAGGTAAAATTATTTCAAAAAAACCGGCTGTTGTTTTTAGCGTCGCTGAATTATAGCGTTGCAGAAATATTTCTTTTCATACAAAAAATTATGCAGTAGCTTGCCCGTAAAATTATCAGCCACATGAAAAAGATGCTTGCACTCTTCCTGCAAGGTTTGGTTTTGTATGGTGCACATGCAAATATTACTTTGCCCTCGGTTATTGGCAGCAATATGGTACTGCAACAAAAAAGTGATGTAAAAATATGGGGATGGGGTAACCCGCTTGAAAAAGTATTTGTTACCACGTCATGGGATAATAAAACCGATTCAACACTTGTTCCGCCGGATGCAGGCTGGTATGTTACTGTGCATACACCTGCTGCAGGCGGCCCTTATACCGTTACCATTAAAGGCAATAATACTATTACCCTCACAAATGTTTTAATTGGCGAGGTATGGGTGTGCAGCGGCCAGAGTAACATGGAAATGAATTATACCTGGGGCATACCAAAAATGAAAGATGATGTGCCTGGTGCCTTTAACAATAATATTCACTTATTTACGGTAGCCAAGGCCGCATCAGCTTACCCCCAGGATGATTGTAAGGGCCAGTGGGAGGTATGCGATAGCAACACAATAAAAAATTTCAGCGCTGCAGCTTATTATTTCGGCAAAAAGCTGAATAAGGATTTGAATATACCCATTGGGTTAATCAGCAGCAACTGGGGTGCAACTGCAGCCGAAGTTTGGACGCCAGGTGATATTGTGGAGAGTAATGTTACGCTACGCGAAGCTGCAGCCAAAATACAGCCTAACCCATGGTGCGCTATTAAACCGGGAACGGTATATAATGCCATGGTTGCACCATAGCTTAACTATACTATTGCCGGTGCAATATGGTACCAGGGCGAAAGTAATACCCTTACTGCAGCAAGTTACCGCCAGTTATTTACCACGATGATAACATCGTGGCGCTCATTATGGGGCAAAAACTTCCCGTTTTATTATGTACAGATTGCACCGTTTAAATATGGCAATAAAAATATTGCAGCGCTGCTGCGGGAGGCTCAAACACAGTCAATGCAGTTAGACAATACGGGTATGGTGGTGATTACAGATATTACAGGCGATACGATGGATATTCACCCGAAAGATAAACCCGCTGTCGGTATGCGCCTCGCCAACTGGGCGCTGGCAGAAACATATCATAAGGCTGGGCTTGTATATAAAAATGCTTTGTACAGGGCAATAGAAGTGAGTGGTAATAAGGCAATAGTAAGCTTCGATAATGCAGGCGGGAAACTGACATGCCCCGATAAAGCTATTACGCAGGTATATGTTGCGGGCAGTGATAAGGTTTTTTATCCTGCACAGGCTACAATTGACAACGATAAATTAGTGGTATGGAGCCCGCAGGTAAGCCAGCCTGTTGCTGTACGTTATGCCTTTAGCAACACGGCAATAGGTAACCTGTTCGGCCCCGGTGGCTTACCGGTAAATCCTTTCAGGACTGATGACTGGATTGTTGATACTTCGGATAACAAATAAAGCCGGCATAATTTTAACCAGGGGTTATAGCCTGGCGCTATAACCCCTGGTTTTTTATATAGTAATGGCGCCGGTTATTGCTGTGCAGTAACCGGCGCCTCACCCTCAATGCCTTTTGATGCCAGCACCAGCTTTATCTCACCCCAGCTTACACTATCCCCAAGCTGCGTTTTAATGGGAGTAATGGAGCCACCTTCAAATGAGCGGGTTAACGGTTCAATCAGTAAAAATTTTTCGCGTGTCACTACCTCATGTATATTAAGTATGCCTTTTTGTACATAATGTGCAAGATGTCCCTCAATAGTTGAAACAGTAAGGTTTCTTTCTTTAGCTATCTGCTCAATGCTTTTGCCGTCTTTATGCAGCTTATAGGTCTCTTCCCTGGTATCAGGCTTTGATGAGGTGGCTGGTAATTTTTCTTTCTTTTGCTTTTTTGATTCTTTTGTATGTATTTGAGAAGACAAGTTGTTTTTGACGCTGTAGTCGGAGATAAATTTTAAAAATCTTGAGCCGTACTTTTCTATTTTGGCCTTGCCAAAACCGCTTACCTGTTTTAGCTCGTCCGGTGTTTGTGGCAGGTAACGTGCCATTTCATCCAAAGTTTCGCTTTTAGCGATAATGTAAATCGGGGCGTCTTCCTCACGGCAAATTTCATCACGCAACTCCTTCAGTTGCATATATAGTGCCAGGTGCGGGTTGTTGGTTTTATAATAGCCTTTTGCGCCGGCGTGGGCGTTTACCTGCAAGGGCGTAACTGCCAGTTTATTTTTTTGTTCGGAAAATAATGTTGCGTCAAAACCATTTGTACATAGGCTGATGTGATGTATTTTTTGCGAAATAAGCGCATGTAACTGGTTAAGTTCTTCGTTATATTCTGTAGCAAACGTTCTGCTGTCGGTAACCGCCGGCGATGCCGGCAGTTGCTGTAGTATGCTCTGTAACTGGGGAACAAAATATGCTGATGCCTTAATTATTCGTTGCTGCAGTAATTCATGCGCTGGTATTGGCACGTCTTCAGTAAATAACTGCATCAGTTGCGCTTCAAATTTTCTGGCTGTTTCATATAATGCAGCAATACCGGCATTTATGCCCTGCAGCCACGGCCTTGCCTCAGCATTAAATGAGGTGGGGTGTTCATCCACTACTTTTATAATATCTTCTGCCTGCCTGGCAATTGCGCTAAGGGTAAAAACTTCGCGAATGGTTTTACGTTCATGCAAGCCTTTGGAGGAGGCCAGTTGTGCCGACAGGCTGTTGGCAGACTGTTTTTGCGCTGCAAAACGGTTAATGTGCGGGTCACTTATAATGCCCCTTGCTGTAACCTGGCTCTTTAAAACAATGCCCTGCATAGTTGTGCAACGGCTTAACGCTACATATACCTGCCCGGGTGCAAAAGCAGCCCCCGCATCAATAATGGCTTTCTCAAATGTAAGACCCTGGCTTTTATGTATGGTAATGGCCCATGCAAGCCGTAGCGGGAATTGCTCAAACGTGCCCACAACTTCATCCTCCACCTGCTGGGATGCATTGTTTAGCGTATAGCGTATATTCTCCCATGTTTCCCTTTTTACTTCAATCGGCTCAGGCTCATCCTTACACTGCACTTTAATAACTTCGGCGCCTAACTCGGTAATAATACCTATTTTGCCGTTATAATAGCGCTTTTCCTTATCATTGCGGGTAAACATTACCTGTGCACCGTTTTTAAGCTGCAATACTTCATCCGCAGGGTACGACTTTTCTGAAAAATCACCCGTAATATTGGCTTTATAGTTAACTGCCTTACTGCCTATCCTTGTAAGCTCTTCGCTGTTAATAGCATCAGCCTTATTATTATGCGTACTGAGTGTAATATACCCTGCATCACTACCGGGGTTAAATGAGGGTTTATATAATTTGTTCAGTTCTGCAAATGACGCTTCCGTCATTTCATTGTTGCGCACCATGTTCAGCAGTTCAATAAAATACTGGTCGCTTTGGCGGTACACCTTATTAAGTTCTATATGCACAGGTTCCTGCTGCTCAATTACTTTGCTGTCAAAAAAATAGGGGCTGCTGTAAAATGCTGATAGTATCTGCCACTCGTTGTCGGGTACAACCGGCGGCAACTGGAACATATCGCCAATATACAATACCTGCACACCGCCAAAAGGCTCTGCAGGCTTGTTACGAAAATGGCGCAGTACGGCATCTACTGCGTCCAGCACATCACAGCGCACCATGCTTATTTCGTCAATCACAAGCAACTCCAGCTGGCGGAATACTTTTTTACGTTCGCTGTTTATTTTTAACCGGCTTATTAATGCGTGCCTGTCAACAATAGTTTCATCGCGCGAAAAGCCTTTATGGCCGGGAACAAACGGCGTAAACGGTAACTGGAAAAATGAATGTATAGTTACTCCGCCGGCATTAATGGCTGCCACACCCGTAGGGGCAACTACTACTGTTTGTTTGGGTGTAGTGCTGCGGATGTGTTTAAGAAAAGTTGTTTTGCCTGTGCCCGCCTTACCCGTAAGAAAAACAGAACGGTTGGTGTACTGAATAAAATCTGCCGCCAGTGTAAATAATGTGTTTGTTGCCTGCTGCATGGGTTGTTGCCGCGTTTTTACAAACATACAAAAAATGTATTTGGGTTCGCTAAATATTTTAGTGTAGCGCTAAATTTTAACCCCCCTGGGCGTATATATGTGTATTGTAAAAGCTATTGCCTTACATTCGTTCCTTGTTAATCTAACTATAACTCCTGCTTGTATGAAGAAAAAACTTGCCTTGTTTTGCTTTGCGTTTCTTGGTATTGCTGCTGCAGCATCGGCTGAAGGCAGCCGTGTACATGTCATTCCACAGCCTGTAAGTGTTAAAGAGCATAGCGGCTCATTTACACTGCATAAAGGCGACGCGGTGTATGTGTTTTCCCCGTCTGCCGAACTAAGCAATGCATTAAATGTGGTTACCAAACACCTTGCGTCGCTTAATATACAGGTGGTGGCGGTAAACAAAGCATTCTCCCCGTCGTCAAAAAAAATCAGCGTAGCTATACAGCAAAACAGCACGCTGGGCGTAGAAGGATACACGCTTTCTGTTTCACCCAAAAGCATTGCCATTACCGCCAATACCGCTAAAGGTATTTTTTACGGCCTGCAAACACTTTTGCAGTTAATGCCTGCGGATGCTGCTATAACAGCTGCCGGCAGTATTGAAATACCCTGTGCTGACATTACAGACTATCCCCGTTTTGGCTGGCGTGGCCTGATGCTTGATGTTAGCAGGCATTTTTTTACAAAACAGGAAGTGGAAAAGTACATGGATGAGATGGCCGCTTTTAAATTTAACACGCTGCACCTGCACCTGGCAGATGATAATGGCTGGCGTATTGAAATAAAAAGTCTGCCAAAACTTACGGAAGTAGGGGCGTGGCGCGTAAAACGTACCGGCAGGTTTGGCTCATTTGAATCGCCGAAATGGATGGAGCCTGCGACAGACGGGGGTTTTTATACGCAGGATGATATAAGGGAAATGCTTAAATATGCAGCCGACCGCGGCATAACTATTTTACCCGAAATTGATATACCCGCACACAGCCTTGCATTGATTGCATCGTACCCCAACCTTTCTTGCACGCAGATGCCTTATTTTGTAAATCCCGGAAGCCATTTTTACACAGAAGAAGATAATGTGCTTTGCGTGGGCAATGATTCTGTATACATGATGATAGACAAAATATTTACAGAGTTGGCGCAACTATTTCCCAACCCATATATCCATGTAGGGGGTGACGAAGCCTATAAAGGTTTTTGGGAAAAATGCCCGAAGTGTAAAAAGCTAATGGCTGATGAACATTTGAAAAACGTGGAGGAGTTGCAAAGTTACTTTGTAAAACGCATTGAGAAGATTGTGAACAGCAAAGGCAAAAAACTGGTAGGGTGGGATGAAATACTGGAAGGTGGTCTTGCGCCAAGTGCCACTGTTATGAGCTGGCGTGGTATGAGTGGCGGCATACAGGCCGCAAAAATGCACCACCAGGTTGTAATGACGCCATGGGCAAGCTGCTATATAGACCTT
>DASZUX010000580.1:0-11680 GCA_035547455.1 Chitinophagaceae bacterium | reverse complement strand
TATTTGGCATTTTCGCCTTCCTCATTTTTAAGGCTGCTATTTTTCTTTTGAAGCTCCTCAAGCTTACGGGAGAGCTCTGTAATACGCTCTTTATTTACCTTCTTTTCTTTTACCAGCTTGCCTTGATTTTTGGAGGTGGCTGTTGTTTTTTGAATTTTCAGTACGAACCCAAATATAAACGCAATAACGAAAACAACAACCAAAAAGAGTGATGTTATCTGAATGACTAAAAAAACTGTAGCAGGATACATCATATAAGGTCCCCAGATTGTTTAATTAATCAACAGTAACTGTTGAAAAAAGGTACGGTTTTTTTACAAAATTATTATAATTTATTAACTTCAAATCTTGCATTTACAAAATTTATTTTATAGAAGAAACGATTAACACTAAAAAGTGTCTATGGCTTCCATGACCAAGATAGTTAATAAAATGTTAAAATAAAAAGATAACCCAAAATCGAGACTCCTTCATTAGCATCGTCATAACACTAAATACTTCGTCCCACCGTTATATTTGTATTCATGAGTAGTACTTTAGCTGAAAACCAGTTTGAAAAAAATAAAAATTTGAAGGCCGCAGGGCTTACAGCCGCAATAACTGCGGCTATCTTTCTTGTTTTTTTCCTGGCAAGCTGGACCTTACCCCAGCTTCCTCCCCAGCCAGTTGATTTGGGTGTTGAGGTTAACCTCGGTAACAGCGACCAGGGACTTGGAGATGTTGCGCCCGCATCGCCAGGTGAACCAAACCAATCAGACGCGGCTGTAAGTAACCCACCGCAAAGTACTCCCCAGGCTGCGGAAACTCAGCCGGAGGTTATTCCCAATAATGATGAAAATGCCACGCCGGTAAATACTTCTCCTAAACCGGAGAAGAAAGAAACTAAAAGTACTGTTAATAGCCAGAAGCCTAAAAAAACAAAAGTTGTTAAGCAAACACCCCCCGCGCCGCCCAAACCGAAGGCCCAAATGGGTACATTAAAAAAATCAACTGACGGCGGAAACAATAGGGATGATTTTAACAAGGTTCGCGACCAGGGTATTGCCGGCGGCCATGGTGACCAGGGTAAGCAAGGCGGAAATCCCAATTCCGACAATTATACCGGAAACCCGGGAACCGGAAACGGCGGGATAAGCATTACCGATGGCCTTGCAGGAAGGCGTGTTGCCGGAAATTTTCATTTTGAGGACTCCTATTCACACGGGGGTACTGTTTTAGTAAGAGTTACCGTTGATGAAAATGGAAAAGTTACCAATGCAGTGATTGATTTGCCCAGTGGCAACCCCGAAATTGACCAAATTGCAGTAAGAAGAGCCAGGCAGGTTACATTTACAAAAGGCAATGGCGTTCAAACCGGCCGGCTTAAAATACGCTTTGAAAATCCAAAAGGATAAGTTTTGTTATTTTGCCAATGACTTATCCTGAAACCATTAATTTTCTGTTTAAGCAGCTACCTATGTTTAGCCGTGACGGATCTGCGGCTATTAAAGAAGGGCTTACAAATACTATAGCCTTATGTGAGGCACTTGGTAACCCACAACAAAAATTTAAAAGTATCCACATAGCAGGCACCAACGGCAAGGGCTCAACATCGCACATGATTGCCAGCGTGCTTCAACATGCAGGTTATAAAACCGGGCTGTACACCTCGCCGCATCTTAAAGATTTCAGGGAACGTATAAAGATAAACGGTGAAATGTGCAGCCAGGATTTTGTTGTTCGCTTTACCCAAAAAATACAACCTTTTATAGTAGCCCTTCAACCTTCCTTTTTCGAGATAACAGTTGCAATGGCCTTTGACTACTTTGCAGAACAGCAGGTAGAT
Organism: Chitinophagaceae bacterium; assembly: GCA_035547455.1. GTDB lineage: Bacteria > Bacteroidota > Bacteroidia > Chitinophagales > Chitinophagaceae > JABDFW01. Next base: position 9,855 of record DASZUX010000580.1, on the reverse strand, counting down.
GTTGCCGTTATAGAAGTAGGTTTAGGAGGCAGGCTTGACAGTACAAATATTATTATTCCTGAATTAAGCATTATTACCAATATAGGGTTGGATCATACTCATATACTGGGTGACACAATGGCCAAAATAGCTTTTGAGAAGGCAGGCATAATTAAACACGATGTGCCAGTTGTAATTGGCGAGCTGCACCCGGAAACCAAACCTGTTTTTTATGACCGCGCACAACAGTTATCGGCGCCTATAATTTTTGCAGAAGAAAAAAGATATGTGTCTGCATGGGAATATACAGGCCACCAGTTGCATGTTACTATAGCTGATAAAGTGAACGACGAACGCAAAAAATATATACTGGATTTACCGGGAGTTTACCAGCTAAAAAATATTGTTACTGTGCTGCAAGCGTTGCATCAGCTTAAACAATCAGGCTGGCGAATTACAGGCGAAGTAACCCTGCACGCGCTTGCCCAAGTTAAAAAAACAACAGGCCTGCATGGCAGGTGGGAGATATTGCAACAACACCCCATTATAATTTTAGATGTTGCACACAATGCAGACGGCTTAAAACAGGTGGCTGAACAAATTGAGCTCAGCACCTTTAATGTTCTGCATATTGTTATTGGCATGGTAAAAGACAAGGACGTTAAGGCCTCACTTGCTTTACTGCCTAAATATGCAAGGTATTATTTTACTAAAGCACAGTTGCCAAGGGCGCTTCCTGAAAATGAACTAGCTGCAATGGCAGAAAGTAATGGTCTTACAGGGCAAGCTTTTGCTACTGTAAAAGATGCATTAAACGCAGCAAAACAGCATGCCGGCACAGAAGATATGATACTGGTATGCGGCAGCGTTTTTGTTATTGCAGAAGTTTACTAATGTCAAATAGCCTTTGTTTTCTTCAAGGCAAGTGTTACCTGCAAAGCAGTTGGTACCCTCTAAGGCATTTTAGCAATAGTTTTTGCGGCTATAAAACCGCTGGTCCAGGCATGCTGAAAATTAAAGCCCCCCGTAACGCCATCAACATCCATTATTTCACCGGCAAAAAATAACCGGGGTACAATTTTGCTTTGCATGGTGTTAGCATCAATTTCTGCAAGCTTAATACCGCCACAGGTAACAAATTCTTCCTTAAAAGTGGTTTTACCGTTAACCTCTAACAATTGCCCAGTAAGTGTTTGAATTAATTTTTGCTGTTGCTTTGACGGCAGGTCTGCCCACCTGGTTTCTTCCCCAATGCCACACTGTTCTAATAAGTATACCCATAACCGGTAAGGCAGCCCAAAATCGTTTTTAGTAATCATTTTCTGAGCGCCTGAACTGCTTCTCATTCTTACTATTTCATCCCTTATTTCCTGCTCATTAAATCCCGGCACCCAGTTTATGATAATTGAAAATTTATATTCCCGTGCAGCCAAATCCCTTGCCGCCCATGCTGACAGTTTTAAAACAGCCGGGCCACTTAAGCCCCAATGTGTTATAAGCAGGGGGCCTGTTTGCTGAAGCCTGGTACCGGCTATTTTAACCAGTGCTTGTTGCACACTAAGACCCATTAACTTTATAATGGCATTACCAGGCATATTAAATGTAAATAACGATGGTACTGGTTCTTCAACAGTATGCCCCAATGTTTTAAGCCAGTTAAATTGTATTGCCTTTGAATAACCGCCACATGCAATGCAAACAAAATCAGCTTGTATAATACCATCATTGTTATTGTTATTCAAAATAAACCCTTCCGTAGAAGTTGTGATACCGGTGATTTCAGTTTGCAGTAAAATATTTACGTTGTACTTAGCGGCCTCTTGCAAAAGACAATTAATGATGGTTTGAGAATTGTCTGTAACCGGGAACATTCTGCCGTCAGGCTCGGTTTTTAGTTTCACGCCTCTTTGACCAAACCACTCTACTATGCTACCGGCAGCAAACCAATGGAAAGCTTTTTTTAAAAAATGCTGCCCGCGTGGGTAATACTTTATAATATCGGCTATGTTAAAGCAGGCGTGTGTAACATTACACCGGCCACCGCCACTTACTTTTACTTTGCTTAATAATTTGTTGCTTTTTTCAACTATGGTTACTTTAAGGGCTGTATCAAGCCTCGCCGCGTTTACAGCACAAAAAAAGCCTGCGGCCCCTCCGCCTATAACAACAAGATGTTTGCTGTGCATACAATAACAGCGAAAGTGCGTTTATTAAAAATAATAATACCGGTTACTATTCCTTAATAGGACGTATTAAGATTTGGGTTGTTTTTTTCGGCAGCTTCTATAATACTGTAGTCCGAAAGCAACAAGGCTTTATTTCTTTTAACGCAAACGTTGTGTTCAAAATGCACAGAAGGTTTCCCGTCGCGTGTGCGTACCGTCCAGCCATCGTCTTCTGTGTACACGTCTTTGGTGCCCATATTTATCATCGGCTCAATGGCCAATGTTACATTTTCTTTCAGCTTTGGCCCGGTTCCTCTTTTACCAAAATTTGGTACCTGCGGGTCTTCGTGCATGTTTTTACCCAAGCCGTGCCCCACCAGTTCTCTTACAACGCCGTAGCCGTGTTTACGTTCAGTATATTCCTGTATGGCAAATGCAATATCACCAATACGATTGCCGGCCACTGCTTTTTCAATGCCTTTATATAATGAATCTTTAGTAACCCTCACCAATTTCAATACTTCATCGCTTGCCTGCCCCAGTACAAAAGTATAGGCGTGCTCGCCTACAAATCCATTTTTTGTAACCCCAAGGTCTATTGATACTATATCGCCTTCTTTTAATGCCACATTATTAGGGAAACCATGTACTACTACATCGTTAACTGATGCGCATATATTAAAAGGGTAACCACGGTAGTTATAAAATGTAGGTATTGCCTTATTATCAAAAATAATTTTTTTGCAAAGCTGGTCAACCTGCAAAGTGGTCATACCCGGCTTTAACACTTTTGCTACTTCAGCAAGTATTGTACTTACCAAAGTGGCATTTTGTTTCATTATCGCTATCTCTGCCTCTGTTTTATATATAATCATACCATTTATTCTCCTGCTCATGACTTGAAAAAAGAAATGTGAAATATGAAATCTCAAAATACCGGCGGCACTTCACTTTAGCCTTTTACATTTCACTTTTTAAAAAAATAACCTGCCGGGTAGCCCAGCAGGTTAAATTGATTAATATTATTAAGTGCTGTCACTTAGTAACTTGCGGGCGTTGCAGTTTGCCTGCCTTGTAAACGGCCGCCTTTCATAAGGCCGTCGTACTGGCGCATCAATAAGTGTGTTTCTATCTGCTGTAATGTATCAAGAATAACGCCTACCATAATAAGCAGCGATGTTCCCCCGAAAAATGTGCTAAACTGGGTTGTTACGCCAAGTAACTGGGCAAAACCAGGCAATATACCCACAAGGGCTAACAATACAGCACCGGGTAAAGTAATACGGTCCATAATGGTGCCAATATAGTCAGCTGTAGGCTGGCCTGGTTTAACACCTGGTATAAAACCGTTATTACGCTTTAAATCTTCACTCATTTGTTTTGGGTTGAAGATTAATGCAGTGTACAGGAAGGTAAATGCTATTACCATTACACCATACACCAACATATACCAGCCGTTGCTATGGTCTGAAAATATTTTGCCTAAAGTACCCTTTGTGGCGCTGCCAAATGAAAACAACGTAGGCAAAAACATAATAGCCTGTGCAAAGATAATGGGCATTACACCAGCACTGTTAACCTTTAAAGGCAAAAACTGTCTTGCGCCGCCAAACTGCCTGTTACCTACAATTTGCTTAGCGTAGTTTACAGGTATTTTTCTAACGCCCTGTACCAGTATAATAAGGCCTACTATTACAGCAATAAGGAAAGCAATTTCAATCATCAGTTTAAGTAAACCGCCACCACCGGCGCCGGTTGCCTTGCTCTGCACTTCCTGCATAAAAGAATCAGGCAAACGGCCAAGGATACCTACCATGATGATAATAGAGGTACCGTTACCCAAACCTTTATCCTGTATTTTTTCGCCCAGCCACATTACAAACAGGGTACCTGCCGTAAGTATTATTACTGTTGAATAAAGGAAATAGCCTTTAAACGCATCAATAATAGCAGAGTTGTAGCTGCTGTTAAGATAAGTTACATACGCACCTGCCTGGAAGAAAGTTACTATTACAGTAAGGTAACGTGTCCATTGATTTATTTTTTTTCTTCCGCTCTCTCCTTCTTTCTGCAGTTTCTGCATCTGGGGCACCAGTATTGTCATTAACTGCATAAAAATTGAAGCCGAGATATAAGGCATAACCCCTAAGGTAAGAATAGATGCGCGCGAAAATGCGCCCCCGGAAAACCCGTCAAGCAAGCCAAGCAGGCCGTTTGTATTGGTAGTTTCTTTAAGGGCATCAAGTTTTGTAGGGTCTATACCGGGCAAAACGATATGTGTACCAAAACGGTAAACCAACAATAGTGTTATAGTAACAATAATCTTGGTTTTCAACTCCTCAATAGTCCAGATATTCCGTAATGTTTGAATAAACTTTTTCACTAGTAGTGTTTATATGCGTTATTACCTCAAAACCAAAAAGACGCACCTTAAGGATGCGTCATGCAAATATCGTTAAATTTTATTTCAAAACCTCAACACTTCCACCGGCGGCTTCAATGGCAGCTTTTGCTTTTTCGCTAACAGCGTTTACTTTAAACACTAATTTTGCAGTTAACTCACCGTTACCCAATATTTTAACCTTATCAGTTTTGCTTATAAGGCCGTTTATATAAAGGTTTTCAGTGGTTACCTCTGTAATATCATATTTACCGGCCAGTTCGGTAATCTGGCCAAGGTTAAACACTTTATAAATAATCTTATTGTTATTTTTAAACCCGCGTTTTGGCAGCCTTCTCTGAATAGGCATCTGGCCACCTTCGTGTGCCATCTTGCTTTTAAAGCCACTGCGGCTCTGGTGCCCTTTATTACCTTTTGTTGAAGTACCACCTTTACCGCTGGCTTCACCACGGCCTAAACGTTTTTGTTTATGTACTGATCCTTCGGCCGGTTTTAAATTGTGCAGTTTCATTTTCCTGATTTTTAAACTCAACGGGGAAATCGCCCCTCGCTTTATAATTTAATAATTGAATTGATTTGAGAAATAAAAGTTATTTCAACCCTCTCTCAAATTACGCAAGTTCTTCAATCTTAACAAGATGGTCAACTTTGCGCACCATGCCAAGTATTTGGGGCGTAGCTTCAACTTCTTTAGTAGAATTCAGCTTATTCAGCCCTAATGCTTTTAAAGTAAGCTTTTGGCGTTCAGGCCTGTCTATGCCGCTTTTAACCAAAGTAATTTTAATCTTTTTCATGAAATTGTCATTAAGTCATTTGTCAATAAGTCATTGGTAAAAGTCCGTATTGACTAATGCCAATAATTTACCGGTTTATTAAGCGTTAAATACTTTCTTTAACTGTATGTTGCGGTTTTTAGCCACAGCAATAGGCTCGCGCAGCAATGTTAATGCCTTAAGCGTTGCCTTAACCACGTTATGCGGGTTTGCAGAGCCAAGGCTTTTTGCCAGCACATCGGTTATGCCTGCACTTTCCAGCACTGCACGCATGCTGCCGCCGGCAATTACACCTGTACCATGGGCTGCAGGCTTAATAAGTACTTTTGCAGCACCTTCTTTTGCCAACTGGTCGTGGGGGATTGTACCATGCATTACCGGAACTTTTACCAGGTTTTTCTTGGCATCTTCAATGCCCTTGGTAATAGCTTCCTGTACTTCTTTGGCTTTACCTAAACCCTGCCCAACAATACCATTCTCATTGCCGACTACCACAAGGGCAGAAAAGCTGAAAGTACGGCCACCTTTGGTAGTTTTAACCACGCGGTTAATAGCCACAACCTTTTCTTTAAGCTCTATTTCACCGGCTGCTTTAACTTTATTTACGTTTACTCTTGCCATTATTGCAATTTGAAATATTTTAAGATTAGAACTGTAACCCGCCCTCTCTTGCGCCTTCAGCCACAGCCTTAACACGGCCATGGTAAAGATAACCGCCACGGTCAAACACTACTGTTGTTAACCCAAGCCCGGTGGCTTTACGGGCAACTGCGGCACCAGCTAATTTAGATTTTTCAATCTTAGTTCCTTTCTGTGCTGCAATTTCTTTGTCTTTAGTGCTGGCAGATGCTACTGTAACGCCGTTAACATCGTCTATTAACTGTACGTAAGTATCAGTATTGCTGCGAAACACAGACAGCCTGGGTTTTTGCGGAGTACCGGCAACTTTTTTACGTATGTTGTAGCGTATTTTTTGCCTTCTTAATACTTTAGTATCCATTTCTGTTTTATTTACACTCCCGATACTGCCGGGAATTATTTATCAAATTATTTACCAGCAGCTTTACCAGCCTTACGACGGATAACTTCCTCTTTATACTTAACACCTTTACCTTTATAAGGCTCGGGTTTACGGAGGCTGCGTATTTTTGCTGCTACCTGGCCCAGCAACTGTTTGTCAGTACCTTCAAGAAATATCTTCGGGTTTTGCCCTTTTTCAGTAGCCGTAGCCACTTTAAGCTCCTTTGGCACTTCTATAATAATGTTGTGGGAGTAGCCTAAAGAAAGGTCAAGTACATTGCCTGTATTTGCGGCCTTATAACCTACACCTACCAACTCAAGTTCTTTCTTATAGCCTTCGGTTACACCTTTTACAAGGTTGGCAATTAAAGCCCTTGAAAGCCCGTGCAATGCGCGGTGGCGAATCTGATCAGTAGGGCGTGTAAGGTTTAAAACCTCGCCTTTTACTTCTACAGTTATATCCCTGTCAATGGCCTGCTTTAATTCGCCTTTAGGGCCTTTTACAGTTACCACATTATCCTTACCTACAGTTACTACTACGCCCTTAGGGAAATGAACAGGTTGTTTACCAATACGTGACATACAATAAATTTTATTTTTTTACAGAGTTTTTCAACCGGTCAGCCGTGTATGTGCGGCTTAATGTATTGAAAAACTTTCCAATAACTTGCCCGCAGGCAAGATTTCAATTACTTAATAAATGTGGCAAAGCACTTCACCACCAACTTTTTCTGCTTTAGCCTGCTTATCGGTCATAACACCTTTTGATGTGCTGATAATAGCAACACCAAGGCCGTTAATAACCCTTTTAAAATCGGCAGGTTTTGCATACTGGCGCAAACCGGGGCGGCTAATCCTTTCCAGCGAACGGATTGCCGGCTGACGTGTAGCGGGATCGTACTTTAGAGCGATTTTTATAACACCCTGTTTATTATCATCTTCAAACTTATACTTAAGGATATACCCCTGCTCGTATAAGATTTCAGTGATGCGCTTCTTTAAGTTAGAAGCGGGTATTTCAACCAGCCTGTGGCCGGCTAATTGCGCATTACGAATCCTTGTAAGGAAGTCTGCTATAGGATCAGTTACCATATTATTACCTCCGCCCTGTCCAGGGCCTGTCTATAAATTTTTTAATTCTAAAATCCTGTCCCGTTTGCCGGGAGGGCCGGTTATTTACCAGCTTGCTTTTTTAACACCTGGTATTTTACCTTCAAGGGCCATGTCGCGGAACGTTACGCGGCTTAAGCCAAAGTAACGCATATACCCCCTGGGGCGCCCCGTTAACTGGCAACGGTTTTTTAAGCGAACCGGTGAAGCGTTACGCGGCAGCTTATCCAACGCTGCATAATCACCGGCTGCTTTCAGCGCAGCACGTTTGTCAGCATATTTAGCTACCATCGCTTCGCGCTTTCTTTGCCTGGCTTTTACTGATTCTTTTGCCATAATTTTCTAAAATTTCAAGGTCCAAAAGCAAATTCCAATAAAATTCTGGACTTTGGGATTTGATTATTGGAATTTATTATTGATTTTCTTTCTTGGCGTTTTTAAAGGGCAGGCCCATTTCTTTCAACAGTTCGTACGCTTCTTCGTTGGTATTTGCTGTTGTAACAAATGTTATATCCATACCTGTTATTTTGGCTACTTTGTCAATATCAATTTCAGGGAAAATGATTTGCTCAGTAACACCCAGTGTGTAGTTGCCACGGCCATCGAATGATTTGTCGCTGATGCCTTTAAAGTCGCGCACACGCGGCAGGGCAATTGACACAAGACGATCTAAGAACTCGTACATTCTTTCGCCGCGCAGCGTAACACGCGCACCAATCGGCATGCCTTTACGCAACTTAAAGTTTGAAATATCTTTCTTACTTAAAGTAGGCACAGCCTTTTGGCCGGTAATATTGCTTAGTTCGTCTACAGCAACATCCACAGCTTTTTTATCGGCTACGGCACCGTTAACACCACGGTTAACGCAAATTTTTTCAAGCCTGGGCGCCTGCATTATGCTTTTGTAACCAAATTTTTTCATCAGGGCGGGTACAACTTCCTGCTGATACCTGCTTGCTAACCTTGGAGTATATTTTGCGGTACTCATTATTTAATTACCTCCCCAGACTTTTTAGATATACGTACTAATTTTCCTTCTTCACGGCTGCGTTTAACCTTGGCAGGTGCGCCGGCTTTAGCATCCCACAACATAACGTTGCTTATATGTATAGGTGCTTCCTTTTTTACAATACCACCTTTTGTATTGCGTGCTGAAGGTTTGGTATGCTTGGTAACAATGTTTACACCTTCAACTATTACACGGCCTTCGTCAACCAATACTTCAAGCACCTGGCGTGGCTTATATACCATTTTACCACTGTCGTCTTTCCTTGCCTTTGAAGCACCGGAGATAACGATCACCTGGTCGCCTTTTTTGATATTGTATTTAGGTTTAAATCTGTTGCTCATCGCTGTTGATTTATCTCTTTTATTGTTCTGAGTTTTGTTATATGTTTCATGTTCCAAAAACTACAGAACATAAAACTTTAAGCCTGCCCTTTTTTTAAAGGGCTGCAAAGATACGTTATAATACCTCCGGGGCAAGTGAAATAATCTTCATATATCCCTTATCCCTCAGTTCCCTTGCCACAGGCCCGAATATACGGGTACCCCTTGGTTCATCAGCATTGTTAAGCAGCACAACTGCATTATCATCAAAACGTATATAAGAACCATCCTTACGGCGCAGCTTGTTTTTTGTGCGCACAATAACTGCCTTGCTAACAGTGCCTTTTTTTATACCACCTGCGGGTATAGCATCCTTAACGGTTACAACAATTTTGTCGCCGATTTTAGCATAATCCTGGCCGCTGTTACCCAGTACCCTTATACAAAGTACCTCCTTAGCGCCGCTGTTATCAGCTACATTTAGCCTGCTTTCCTGCTGAATCATTTTATTTAGCTTTTTAGCTTTTAGCTTCATGCCGCAAGCATGAAGAAAAATATATTACTGTGGCCCGGCTTGCAGCATATAGCTTACAGCCTACAGCCTTCTATTTTGCTTTTTCAACAATTTCAACCAGCCTCCAGCGCTTTGTTTTGCTAAGCGGGCGGGTTTCCATAATTTTTACCACGTCACCAATAGTGCACTCATTTTTTTCATCATGAGCGTGGAATTTGGTAGTCTTTTTTACGAACTTACCGTAAATAGGGTGTTTTACTTTTCTTTCAACAGCAACCGTAATGGTTTTAGTCATTTTGTTGCTGCTTACAACTCCTATTCTTGTTTTACGCAAATTTCTTTCAGCCATTTTTTTAGCTTTTTACATGCGGCACCAAAAGCCGCTTAATTTATTTTGTTTCCAGTTGCCTTTTTTTAGCCTCAGTTTTTAAACGGGCCAGATCCCTGCGCAGGCCGCGGATGCTCATAGGGTTCTCCAGCGGAGAGATCGCGTGAGCAAATTCCAGCTTCTTTAAACGCAGCTCATCTTCCTTAATGCGGGCATTAAGGTCGTTAAGGTTTAAG
>DASZUX010000579.1:0-7571 GCA_035547455.1 Chitinophagaceae bacterium | reverse complement strand
TTATATGCATCGCGCAGTGAGTCAGACCTTTGCTGCAGTATATTTACAATTTGCGCTGAACGCTGTGTTTTTGTTTGAATGTAATAATCTCCTGCTTGTTTAATAAGTTGCCTGCAATATTCAAATGAAAAAGTTTCGTCTGGAGATGTACAGGTAATGGTATAGAGGTTTATGCGTGTATCAGGCTTTTTTACTTTTACTATGGTTTTGCTAATACCACCCATTATCAGTTGAAGCATACTGTCCTGCATGCGTGAGTAAGTTGAGGGTGCCTGGTTTTCCGGGAAACGCAGGTCGCGTAATTCTTTTACATTTGATTTTGACAGGTCTTTATATACATCAAAAACATCGCAATAATAATTAAGCAGTGATTGCTGTTTGCCCCTGATGTTTACTTTTGACAGCAATGTTGCCTCGGTTATTTTGTTAGATTGAAGCAAAGGCATAATATTTTCGCCAGAAAAAGCGCTGCCTGAACTACCCAGGTCAAGGCCAAACTGTGCGGCTAAACCTGCAAGGCTTCCCCCGCTGCTCCTGTCATCTTCCATTGAAAAACTCAGCGTCGCTCTATACTGCAGGGTTTGAAACCACGCGAACGTTATACCCAGAACGCCGCCTGAGAATGCAATGCCAAAAATAATAGGCCATTTAGAAAATAGGTACCTGAAAAGCGCCCTAAACCTGGTTATTGCTTCTGACAGCAATATTTCATCACTACCTGTTGCCTGTTGACTGTTTTCCATACAAGTGGCAGGTCAATGCCTGCAAATTAATTTTTCAGGTTATTAATTAGGGCTAACACTACTGAAAGCATACCTACAGCCGCCGAGGTTATGCCAATTGTTTCTGCGGTACTAAGCCCCCGGGTTGTAGGTTTTTTTGGTACATAAATGTCATCGCCTGCCAGTATTTCAGGGTATGACTTGAAGAACAGGAAATGCCTAACCCGCCTTGCATTGCCGTTTGCACTCAGCACAAACGACTTTCTTCTTTGCGCATTAGTGGTAAACCCTCCTGCCTTATCAATATAATCCTTCATATTAAGGCCTTCCTGGTATGCAAATTGGGTAGGAAACAGTACTTCCCCTCTTACTTTAATTGCCTGGTTCTTTTTGGGTACAAATATTATATCTCCATCTTCCAGTATAAGATCGTTTGTTATTCCCGGGTGTGCCATAACCTCCTGCAGGTTTATCCCTATTAAATCGTAAGGTTTTACAGCCTCTTTGGATAATGTGTCGGAAATTGTAGTATCTCTTCCTGTAGTGGCTAATTTATTCACACTTTGCAATTTTATTACTGCCTGGCTATCAATTTTATTCATCCTTCTCAGTGAAGCTCCTGCGGGGTCGGCGGTAATTTTAAAACCGCCTGCACGGTTTATTATACTGCTTAATTTTTCGTCAGTAGCGCTTATTACGTATTCACCGGGGTACATTACTTCTCCCTCAAGCTTTATTGTTTTTTGGGTAAAATAACCGGGATTATTATGTACAATTATCACGTCGTAGGGCTGCAGGTAAAAATTATTATTACTGTATTGCAGGTCTTTTTCGGCGTCCACCTGTGCAATGCGGGCAATTTCAGTTGACGTACTGTCAACATTGCCGTTTGTAACCCTTCTCGCTACCTCAATTCTTTTGCCTGTTCCGGCATCGGTAAAACCACCTGCTTCAAAAATAAGGTCTTTTAATGAGGTGCTGTCTTTATAATCGTATACGCCCGGGTATCGCACCTGGCCCCGCACTTCTATTGTAAGTTTATTCTTTAGGTCAAATATGGAGGATATGGTAATTTTATCTTCGCGTTTTAGGGGTATATCTTTCTCTGTGCCATTTATTATGCCTGCCACATTAAATGGCACTACTTCAACCACCAGGTTATCTTTTAGCCGTGTAATAAGCCCGCGGTTTAAAAAGGCATCTTCTTTAAGCCCGTCTGCCTTTGAAATAAGTTGTTGCAGTGTTAGGCCTGGGGTAAGTTCAAAAACGCCCGGCCTCATAACAGCGCCTTCTATCACAACGCGGTTGGTATAACGGTTTATTATTTTGCCAACACTTATTGAGTCGCTGCCATGTGGTATATAAGTGTCAAAATCCTTACTGTCAACATCAGCAATTTGCCTTTCCTTATCTGTTACCTGTGTTATTTTAACAGAGGATCGGTAGGCAGAGTCGGTAAATCCGCCTGCATAATTTATTACCTGCTGCAGGTTGTCCTGGGGTACAGTTTCAAAAATGCCTGGCCGTTTTACCTGTCCGTCTAAAACAACCCTGTTTTTATAAAATGGTATATGTATAATATCCTGGTCCATTAATCTCACGTTGTCCTCCGTATTACCATCAACAAGTACTTTGTAAAGATCAATTGTTTTGTACACTTTATTATTTCGCACCAGTTCAATATTGCGGTAGCTGCCCAGCCTGCCCGGCCCGCCGCATAAATAAAGTGCATTAAAAACTGTTGATAATGAGGACACAGTGTATGACCCCGGCCTTTTGGCCTGGCCTATAATGTTAATACGTATGCTTTTTATATTGCCTATGCTAACCTGTACATTAGTTTGGCCGGTATTAATTGCATGATAAATAGTAGCCGCCAGTTTGGCTTTAATTTTTGCTGTTGCCTGCTCAACGGTTAGGCCAGACACAAATACCGGCCCCACGCTGGGAATAATTATATTGCCATCAGGTGTTACCGCAAGGTTATAATTTTGCTCACTTAAGCCATATACATTTATAATAACCTGGTCATCAGCACCTATTATATAATTTACCGGCGTAGCTATGTGCAGGTTGGGCTCAAATGTTAGGGAAGATGAATTAAAAAGTTCTGAACCAAATATCCGGCTGTCAACTTTTTCTTCTTTAGTGGGGATATTTGAATTGATTGTTCGCCTCCCGTTTTGGATTAACCCGGAGGAATCAGCTTCACCACCTTCGGGTATGCCTTGACCCTGAAGTGCCGGGCTATTTAACTTTTGATTTTGCTTTAGTGCCTGTATGCGGGCTCTCAGCTTGTTAATTTCATCCGCAGGCATTCCTTTTGATTGCAGTACCTGCATGGCCTGGTCCAATGTAACGCCAGACTGCTGCATGCGGTTATAATAATAAACAATATCATCATCGCTTACCTGGTCAATTTTTACTTGTCTTAAATCCGTGCCTTGCAAAGGGACCTGGGAAAATAAATTCGTACATGCAATAAGCAGGCAAACGAAAAGTAATATTTTTTTCATGAAATATTGTTAACGGCAAAAATGGGTTTAATAAAGTTAAACTATTTAAAGCTCCGCCACCTGGCTCACATATTTTGTAAAAAAACGACGGTTGTGCAACTGTTTTTTTGCGGCACCGTATTGGTTTTTCGGGTTTACATTCTAAGCCAGTGCACCAGTCTTTCATTCTGTGGGGGCAAATATAGGTATTTTGATATGTGCTAAATACTTGTTTAACAACCTTTGGCGGCTCAGCGCAATGTAAATTACCCGGGCGGAAAGTCTGTTCATCATAAACGTTATCGGTTTATTCAGTACTTTTAAAAATCAATACCTATTAACGTTATATGAAGGAAAGATATTATTCCCTTGACGTTTTTCGCGGCGCTACAGTAGCCCTTATGATATTGGTAAATAACCAGGCCGGGCCAACTTACACCCCGCTTGATCACGCCTCCTGGCATGGTTGTACCCCCACAGACATTGTTTTCCCTTTTTTCCTGTTTGCCGTTGGCAATGCCATGGCCTTTGTTATGCCAAGGCTGCAACAGGCAGGTACCCCGGCATTTATGACTAAAGTAATACGAAGAACGTTGCTTATTTTCTTTATCGGCTTTTTTTTAAACTGGTGCCCTTTTTTAATGTGGCAGCATGATAAAATTGTATTCAGGCCGTGGGAATGGACTGATAGCAGCGGGGTTTTACGGGGGGTAAGAATCCTGGGTGTATTGCAGCGTATTGCTGTTTGCTACTTTTTTGCCTCTTTAATAATATATTTTTTTAAGCCCAAAACGGTGTATGTTTTAAGCATTATTATTTTATTGTTATATTGGTTATTATGCTGGTGGCTGGGTGCCCCGGGAGACCCATACAGCTTATCCGGGTACTTTGGGATTGGGGTAGATAAAGCTGTTTTGCATGAACCCCACATGTATCATGGTGAAGGTGTGGCCTTTGACCCCGAAGGCATAACCAGCAACTTAAGCGCGATAATACAGGTAGTGGGCGGGTATTTTGTAGGGAGGTATATACAGAAAAAGGGTAAAACGTTCGAAATGCTTAGCCACCTGTTTGTTGCCGGTGTTATACTGGTGTTTGCCGGCTTTTGTTGGGATTTGGCCTTTCCCATTAACAAGAAAATATGGACAAGCAGCTACGTTTTATACACAACCGGCCTGGCTGCACTTACGCTAAGTACTGCTATTTATTTTATTGAATTTAAAAATGCCCGTGGTGTATGGAGCCGGTTTTTTGATGTATTTGGCAAAAACCCCTTGTTTATATTTTTCCTTAGCGGTTTTTTGCCAAGGGTGTTGGGGTTAATACGGATTGATACTGCCGGTGGCGGCCACACATCCCCATTTGGATGGTTTTATTTAACTATTTGCAAACCCATCTTCAGCGACGAAAGGGCAGCCTCTCTCACCTATGCCGTAATCCTTATTATTTTCTACTGGTTTATTGTATATTTATTAGACCGGAAAAAGATTTATATACGTGTGTAACCGGGTACTACCTGCAGCAATGAAAAAATCGCCCGTAACAGGTATTGCCTGCTGCCGGGCGACTTTTTAACGGCAAAAGCCCTGCTTATTCCGTTCTTAAACTCTTTACAGGGTTGGCTACGGCAGCTTTAATAGCCTGGTAGCTTACGGTTAAAAGCGCTATTAGTATTGATGTTACACCTGCAAGTGCAAATACCCACCATTGTATAGGAGTGCGGTAGTCATAATCGCTCAGCCAAACATGCATGGCATACCATGCCATGGGAACTGCAATTACAATGGCTATAATAATAAGTATTAAAAAATCCCTTGAAAGCAGGCCGGTTATTTGCGTAACAGATGCGCCTAATACTTTTCTTACCCCAATTTCTTTTATCCTGTTCTCAGCCATATACGTTGCCAGCCCAAACAAGCCAAGGCATGCTATTAAAATGGTTAAACCGCCAAATAAAGCTGCAAGGGTAGCGGTTAATTGTTCATTAGCAAATTTTTGAGCATACTCCTCGTCTGTAAAATGGTAATCGAAAGGATATTCCGGGTTATATTTTTTAAATATTTTTTCCATGCCGGCCAGGTTTTGTTTCGTGCTGTGTGCATTATTCAGCTTTATATGAATTACGCTGAACCATCCTTTAGGCCCGCGTATTACGATAGGTCTTACCGGGTCGTAAGGCGACTCCATAATAAAATTTTTAACAACGCCCACTACATGATAATCTTCCCCATTTTTTATTATTTGCCCCAACGGGTTTTTAAAGCCCATTGCTTTAACACATGCTTCGTTTAATACCGCGGCAGTACTATCAGAGGGGTATTTGGTAAGGTCAATGTCGCGGCCCTCAACAATTGTCATACCCGTCGTTTTAACAAAGTTCCCGTCGCTGGTAAAATCATTAATAATGGTTTTGTCTCCCGGCTTTTTACCCTGCCATTCAAAGCCCCATGTATTGCTCCACGACTGCGTAATGGGAGAACTGGTTTTACTGATTGCCGAAGCAATGCCCTGGCCCAAAAGGTCGGTTTTAATTGCCTGGTAGTTCTTTTCTATATCACCCTGCAGGTAAACGTATAGCAGGTTGTTCCTGTTATACCCGTTTTCTCGTTCCTGTGCATATTTAATTTGCTGTTCAATTATAATGGTGCAGATGATAAGCGTAATAGCTACCCAAAACTGGCCAACCACTAATATTTTGCGTGGGGTTACAGGGGCGTGCGCTTTTTTAAAGGCGCCTTTTAAAACTGTAACCGGTTTAAACGACGATAGAAAAAAAGCCGGGTAACTGCCTGCCATTATACCGGTTAACAATACAAAGCCAGCAAAAAACAGCCAGCCGTATACGTTGCTAAACTGTAATGTAAGCGCCTTTTGTGTAAGCGTATTAAAAGCAGGAAGACTTGCTGCCACAATACCTATGGCCAGCAGACCTGCAATAAAGGCAATCATAACCGATTCTGCTAAGAATTGTGTTATAAGCGATTGCTTAAGCGCACCGGCTACTTTGCGTATACCTACCTCTTTAGCCCGTTTCTCGCTGCGGGCTGTTGACAGGTTCATAAAATTAATACATGCAATCAGCAGTATCAATATTGCTATGGTGGTAAATACCCTTACGGTTGTTATTCTTCCGCCGGCTTCAACAGCATTTTTAAACTGCCCGTGCAGGTGCATCCTGCCAAGCGGGTACAGGAACAAATGCGTTGTGCCACCCTGCTCGTGTTTTATGGTGTAGTCATCTATTTTTCTGTTAAATGCTGTAAGGTTTACATTAGGCTTTAATAAAATATAATTAATGGTTGAGTTGTTGCCCCATGAACTGTCGTCATTGTTATTTTTTACCATATATGCCCATGGTAATAAAAATTCATACCTGCTAAACCTGCTGTTTTTTGGAAACTCTTTTATCACCGCACTAACCGTATAATTGTCCTTATTATCCAGCTTAATGGTTTTGCCAATTACATCTGTAGTGCTAAATAGCTTTTCAGCCAGTTTATCTGTAAGTACTATGGATGACGGATCATTAAGTGCAGTATTGGGATTGCCCTTTACAAAAGGAAAGCCAAACATAGTAAGAAAGTCGGGGTCAACACAGGTGCCTTGTATTGACAGCCTCTTATCACCGATACTGAATAGCGGGTTGTTGCCCCAGTTTACGCGGGATTCTTTTTCAATTTCCGGGTAATCTTTTTTAATGTTAGGGCCCAGTACTTTAGGTGTGGTTGACCAGCATTGCAGCCCATCATCCCATTTATCCTTATTCCATGCAACCATCAGCCTGTCCTGGTTCGGGTAAAAGTTGTCATACACCATCTCGCTCTGTACCCATAACAAAATAACAAGTGCACTGGCCATACCTATGGCCAGGCCAGATATATTAAGTGCCGAAAATCCTTTATTTTTTAGCAGGTTACGCCATCCGATAGTGATAAAATTCTTAAGCATGTTATAGTTTGTTAAATGTGGTGCCTTTTTACATTACGTTCATTCTCAAAAATGGTTACACTTATTTTTTCGAATATTTTTCAAAATAATTATACAGCAACTGGCCGCGGCTTTTGCCATGTTATGTTTAAAGAACGATAAACGGTGCCAGGGTTTATTCTGTTCTCAAACTTTTTACAGGATTTGCAATAGCTGCTCTTACTGCCTGGTAGCTTACTGTTAATAAGGCTATAAGTAAAGCTGCTGCACCTGCCATAATAAACACCCACCAGCTTATGTTTATGCGGTAAGCATAATTCTGCAGCCATGCAGTCATGGTAAAATAAGCGGCCGGCCATGCAATGATATTGGCTATTAGTACAAGCCGTAGAAATTGTTTTGACAGCAGGGAAACAATACTTTGTAC
>DASZUX010000578.1:0-5881 GCA_035547455.1 Chitinophagaceae bacterium | reverse complement strand
TAAGGTAGCCTTAACCAAATGTTATTGTTTTGTAAAAAGCACGATGAAATGAAGATAACTGCCCTGGCATTATTGTGTATGCACCATTTGCCTTACAGTAGTGGTTGCAGCTTTGTCTTTCTTTACCCGCTGCACTACGCTCATAATAAAGCCGGTTACCATAATTACCACTGAAAGCCATACGAGGTTAATATAAGGAAACTGGTACACTTTAAGCGTAAGCACAGGTGTCATTTCTTTGTTTTCTTTTATACCAACTTCCAGAATCCTGTTTTTTTCGTCGGCTACTTTGTTAAACTGTACTATAAGCCCCTGGCTTAACACAGTATCAGGCAAATTTCTAAAGCTATTGCCTTTAATGGCAATACCCGGCTTTAAAGTAAAACGGCTGCCTTGCTTTGAAATTACTGTCATATCCAGCACCATTGCCATTTCTCCATCATTAAAACGAGTATCGCTGTGGGGGTTCACCTGTACACCGTTTAACAGTATCATGCCGTTGGAATAGAAAATAGTATCGCCTTCTCTTATTTCAATTGGCCTGAACGTAGAAGTATCGTGTTGAACGCTGCCCCCCTGGAAGGAGGACACATATACAAACAGGTCCTTATTCCAGTAATGTTTTTTATCAGGGTTAAACGCAAAACCCTGTTGCCCCTTGGTGGCACGCAAAACATCGGGATAAATATTAAAATGCTCGTTGCCGTTTTTGCTGTCAAACTTTAACTCAAAGTATTTCATCCGGTCAACATTGTTGACAGTGTCGCGTACATAAGTTACGTCGTATTTACCCATGTCTGTTTTAATCCCCTGGAAAAGCGTAAGATTTTCTGCCGGGTCCTGGTCTTTTGTTTTTTCAAACAGGGCTATACCGGTAGTGTTCCAGCTTAATACTTCTTTTTTGCTGGATGATATAAGCACGCCCAGCAGCAGCATGCCAAATCCAACATGTGCTACAGAGGCACCCGCTGCCTTTATCCTGCCCTTCATGCCAAGCCATATATATCCTGCGTTGGCTATAATGGCGTATATGGCGCCGAACAGGGCTACCTGTATGGCAATCATAAACCCGGGGCCTTTTTTGTCGTAATTCATATAGCCAGACAGGCTGATAGCCAAACTTAGCACAAGCGCTGTTAAGGTAGGAATCCATATTTTTCTTCCAAAAAAAGCTTTGGGGGTGTCTTTATAACGAAAGTATTGAGTTACAGCCGTAAGCAAGCCCAGGATGATTGCAATAAATATTTGTATTTGGTTATAGAAAAACTGCGGGTCTTCCGGGTTGCCAATATCATTAGGGAATTTACTTTTAAGGAAAGAAATGGAGTTTTTCCATTTGTTAAATACCGGTATAGACGTTTGGGTAATGATAACAATGGCTGCAAGAAATAGTACCAGCGCGCCTATAAACATCCAAAACTCCCGGCTGTATGTATTTTCTTCTTTTTTTACAGCAGGTATATTTGTTTTATTAATCTCTATCACTATACAAACAACAGCGCCAATAATTGATGCAAGGGTAAAAATACTGGCTACAAATTGCGCCATTAAGGTGGTAATTACAAACAAGCCTACATACAGCCATTTTGTGCCGGTCTTTCGGGCAGCCATCACCGGTACAAACCATGCAAAAACAGCCACAAACAAATAAAGCTGTGGTGTCATGTCTGCTCCTACAAAAGCATGAACGGATGTATCGCCTAGAATACCGCTCCTGGTAAGAAAGGTTGAATACAGTATAAGCAAAAATGACAAAAGGTAAAAAACGTAAGTGCTTTTAAGCGAATAGCCACTGTTACGATAGATAATATTTGTGTGCAAGCCTGCTACCATTACCAGCCACGGCACCAACGAGGCGTTTTCCACGGGGTCCCACGCCCAATAGCCTGCAAAGGAAAGACTTTCGTAAGCCCAGGCAGCTCCCATCATTATACCCGTACAAAGCACCGCACCTGAAAAGCCAGCCCAGGGCAATACTGGTTTTACCCAGCTGTGATCTTTATTTACCAGCCCAGCGAAAGCAAAGGAAAATGGCACAATGGTAGATGCAAAGCCGAGAAACAGGATGGGTGGATGTATTACCATCCAGTAGTTTTGCAGCAGGGCATTTAAACCTGAACCGTCACGTATGTACGATACCAGGTAATCTTGTCTTAAAGCGCCATTTTCATCAAATAGCATGGGTGCATTGGCAGGTGTCAGCATGCCTTCGTGCCTCAGCAATAAAAAGGGATTATTGCCTATTTTCTGGCCTTGCACGTAAAGGCCCAGCATCATAGTGGCTATACAAAACTGCGCAAAACTAACAGCAGTTAAAACACCTGCTTCCCATTTTTTGGCAGTAAATATCAATATCCAGCCTAAAACGCAATGCCAGAACGCCCATAGTAAAAAGCTTCCCTCCTGTCCTTCCCAAAGGCAGGCAAATACATATTTAGTCTGCAGGGTTTTATCGCTATGCTCCCACGCGTAGTTGTATTCAAACAGGTGATTGGTTAAAATGTAATATATACAGGCAATAATAGTAATTACCGAAATGGTTTCCACCAAAAAAACACCCCTTGCCAGCCTTAACCAGCTCTGTTTTTCAGCAGCATTATTTACTTTACTGGCCTTAAAAAAAGCAATGGTGGCTACCAGCGAAGCAACCAGGGAAAGTATTACTGCAAAATGGCCAAGTTGCCCGGGTAGTAAGTGCTCGCCTGTATAATTCATGTTAGTGGCAGAAGTTTTTATGTATTACCGCTACAGTAAAAATATCATCCTTCGTGTGGTTAATTTTGCGAAGTCTGTTCCTGCAGGCTGTTTTTAGCCGCGTTGGGGTCGTCTTTATATTTTGAAGGGCAGCGTACATTTATTTTTTTGCATTCAAAATGGTCGCCGCTTATGGTGCCACCCATTACAATACGTTCGCTTTTCTCCATATCTGTAGGTTTTGCATCATGATATACCACTCTTACAGAATTGCCCAATGTGTCTAATGCCGTAAATGCCAGGTAGTTAGGGTTTTTTATAGGATCGTATTCCATAGGTTGGGTCTTATCCATTTTTACGCTGAGTGTTACATACTTACCAGGCTTTTCTTTGGCAGAAGCTATGGTTTCGTAAGTAGAAAGATTGCCCATAAAACTAATAAGCACGGCTATAGCAGCGGCAATGACCACCAGCAGGATAATATGAATTTTCTTCATCGCACAATTTTTCGGGGCAAAGGTATATTAAAAACATGTTGCAATGGCTGACGATTATCAGGGGAATGTTAAAAAAATCAGTTATACGCGAATTGTAAAACAAGTCTTTACCGTTTAACGGCCCGGCGTGCATCTACATATAAAAGCAATTTACCAGGTTTATAGATTTACCGTATTTTGCCACATGTCTTCACAGCAAAAAGATAGCGGCAAATCACTGCTCACCAGCCTGCGCGTACTGAACCAAATCGGTGCTTCTATTATGAGCGAGCTAACAATAGAAGAAATTATTGAGCGGGTGTACCATTACGTAAACGAATTGATGGACGCTTACTCATTTGCTATTGGCATCTACAACCCCTCCACCAAACACTTTGAATATACCGGCACAAGAGAGAATGATAAAAAAATGCCTTTCTTTTCAATAGAGGCAGATAACACCGGGCGTTTTTCGGGATGGGTATTTGCCAACAAGAAAGAAGTGCTGATTAATGACTTTGAGAACGAGTGTGCGCAATACCTTCCTAATATGATAACCGCGATGCACGGTTTAGAGCCAAAGTCCGCGATGTATGTGCCAATATTCATTAACAAAGAAGTTGCCGGCATCCTTTCAGTGCGCACACCAGTAAAAAATGCTTATAGCCCTCAAGAGATGGAAATTTTAAAAATGCTGGCTGTATTTATTGCGAAGGCTTTTGAACATACACGGCAGGCATTACTGCAAAAACAAACAAGGCCGCACCCCCCAAAAAGTTATATGCAGGATCCATTATCAGCGCGTGAACTTGAAGTGCTGGTTCTTTTGTCAAAAGGATATACCAACAGGAGTATTGCCGCTGAACTATTTATTTCTGGCAGTACTGTTAAAACCCATACGCTGAACATTTATCAAAAAATGGCAGCAGCAAACCGCACGCCGGCTATTGTAAAAGCAAGAGAGTACGGGCTGCTGCTTTAAAATCCACCATTTGGCCGACTGTAGCCCTGTTGGGGCGTTATAGCTTTGCTGTGTAAACAAAAAAAATGTTATGAACAACTTTACAACGCATCCCGGTATGCATATTCCTGCCGAACAATTGCTGCAGCGCTCATACTGGTACGGCCCTAACCTGGTAACAATACTAACCAGCGCTAAGGAAACCAACGGCGCCTTCAGCCTGGTAAAAACTTTTTTGCGCAAGGGATTCGATCCGCCACTGCATCTGCATACCCGCGAAGAAGAAAGCAGCTACATCCTGGAGGGTGAGATATTATATACGATTGGCGAAGAGCGGTTTCACGCAAAAACCGGTGATTATGTTCATTTACCGAGGAACGTACAACACACTTTTCAACTACTGACGGGAACTGCACAAACTCTTTTACTTATTACACCTGGTGGATTTGAAGAAATGTTTATTGCCTGCGGCCGCCCGGCAGAAACAATGGAATTACCACCACTAACCGGCAAGCCACCAGCCACTTTTTTTGAAAAACTCCTGCGTGTTAATATTGAGCTTGGGGTAACCGTTTTTCCATCACTTTGATGTAACCATCACCTTGAGCGTAATTAATAAATGCAGACAAGTGTTAGGGTTCATAAAAAACCGCTCAAATCGTTGAGATTGAGCGGTTAAATAGATTTTTTAAAAATCAAAAGGGCAATGGTCCCCTCATTTTTGTTGCCCGATTAGGATTCGAACCCAAACAAGCAGAACCAGAATCTGCAGTACTACCATTATACTATCGGGCAATGGTATTTTGATGTTTTGTTACACAAATGCAACAGTTTTCAACCCCTGGCTAACGTGTTAACCACCTTGATTGGGCGGCAAATATCATAAAAATCTTATTAGTTTGCACTTTCCTGTAAGCTTTTTTCAATATTTTGTTATTGCTATACCTCATTTCAAATTGACCAACTGCTTTTATAATGTAATAAACAATACCTTATACAATTGTTAACTACAGGGTAATAAAAGAAAGGAATGGGTAATGAGCAAGTTTATTGCACTATGATGAAAGGTATCACGGTAACAAACCCCGGAGTTAACATATATAAATGGTTTAAAGTGCCGGGCAGAATTTTACTGCTGCCTGGTTGCTTATTAATAAAATGTTAAACCAAAAACTGGCTGTGTATAAAATCAACTACGTCAGTAAAGTCTTTTGATTGCTCGTAAACGGCAAGTTGTCTGTCTGCACCGGTACCCTGCTCTAAAATTTTATGCACCAGGTTTATGGCATGCCTGCTGCCAAGCTGGTCAACTACGTCGTCAACAAAATCAAGCAATTCGTAAATCAGCACCCGGGTATTAACTTCACTTTCCTTGCCAAAATCAATCAGGGTGCTGTCAATACCATACCTGCTGGCGCGCCATTTATTTTCGTTCAGCAATGCGCGCTGGTACATTATAAAATTCATGTTCTGGCTTCGCAATTTATAAAGTTTGGCGCATATTGCCTGGAAGAGAGCTGCAATGGCAATTGTTTCTTCAATAGTCATAGGTATATCGCAAATGCGAAACTCAACGGTATTAAAAAAAGGATGCACCCTTAAATCCCACCATATTTTCTTGGCATTGTCAATACAATTTGTTTTTATAAGCAGTTTCACATAGTTGTCGTAGGTTTCTATGCTATCAAAAGCATCGGGTATGCCAGTGCGGGGAAATTTATCAAACACTTTTGTCCGGTAGCTTTTATAG
>DASZUX010000577.1:0-2514 GCA_035547455.1 Chitinophagaceae bacterium | reverse complement strand
TTTTACCATCACAATGTCAGCCCCTTCCATAATATCCATCTGGGTCTCGCGGATTGCTTCCCTGCGGTTGGCATAATCCATCTGGTATGTTTTTTTGTCGCCAAAGCCAGGTGCACTGTCCAGTGCGTCTCTAAAAGGGCCATAAAAACAAGAGGCGTACTTGGCACTATAGGCCATAATACCTGTTTTAGTAAAACCATTTTGTTCCAACGCATCGCGTATAGCGCCTATACGGCCATCCATCATATCGCTGGGTGCTACCATATCAGCACCGGCCTGCGCATGGCTTAAACTCATTTTTACCAGTGCTTCCACTGTTTCGTCATTCACAATCTCACCGTCTTTTACAATACCGTCGTGACCATAAGATGAGTAGGGGTCAAGCGCTACATCGGTCATTACAAACATGCCGGGAACAGCATCCTTAATAGCTTTTATACTTCGCTGCATCAGCCCGCCGGGGTTCCATGCTTCCTTGCCGGTATTATCCTTTGTTTCGTCTTTCGCCTTTACAAAAAGCAATACACTCTTTATACCCATGGCCCACAACTCCTTTACCTCCTTCACCGTCAGGTCCAGGGAGCGCCTGTAATAGTTGGGCATAGAAGGTATCTCAAACAATATATTCTCTCCTTCATCAATAAACAGCGGCACTATAAAATCACTGGGCGATAATGCGGTTTCAGCAACAAGCGACCTAATAGCGGGGCTTTGGCGCAGTATGCGGTTTCGTCTTTGTAAATACATAATATTTTAGATTTTTCGGGATTTTAATTTCAGAATTACTTAATTAAACCCATTCCCGCGGATGCAGGCAAGCTTGCCAAAGTTTATCCTCATTGCTACCCGCCCGGGGTTTATAGTTATAATACCACCTTGCACGCGGCGGCAGGCTCATTAATATGCTTTCAGTACGGCCATTGGTTTTTAAGCCAAAAAGGGTACCCCTGTCGTGCACAAGGTTAAATTCAACGTATCGGCCCCTTCGTATTTCCTGCCACTCCTTTTCACGCTCCCCATAAGCAGCATGCTTTCTCCTGTTTACAATTGGAAGATAGGCTTGCACAAATGCATTGCCATTAGCCTGCTGAAAAGAAAGCAGCTTTTCGGCATCCGTTTCATCCACAGGCCTTATATGATCATAAAAAATGCCGCCAATGCCACGCATTTCGTTATTGCGGTGCGTATTAGTAAAATATTCATCACACCATTTTTTATAAGCGGGATATAATTCTTCTCCAAATGGCGTAACAGTATTCTTTAATGTGCCGTGAAAATGGCACGCATCTTCTTCAAACAAATAATAAGGCGTAAGATCAGTACCGCCTCCAAACCAGCGGTCGCTAACATTACCATTTTCATCATATAACTCAAAATACCGCCAGTTGGCATGCACGGTGGGCACATAAGGGTTAAGCGGGTGTATTACAAGAGACAGCCCGCAGGCAAACCATGTGCTCCCTTCCATTTTTAGCTGCCTGCGCATTATATCAGTAACCTGACCGTACACAACTGATGTGTTTACGCCGCCTTTTTCAAAAACATCTCCATTACTAATAACCTTTGTTACACCACCACCACCTTTACCGTCTTCGCCCCTGTCCCAGCTCTCCTCTATAAAAAGGGCTTTGCCGTCTTCTTCTTCAAGCGCCTTGCAAATAGCGTTCTGCAGGCCGAGTATATACTCAATCCACCTGCCCCTGAATTCTTTAGTTGCTGTTTTGTATAAGTTCTTTTCTTCCATTGCCTTATTATTTAAAGGCTAACAAATACCAACCGGTTACCATGTAAACTCTTTCACCGTATCCACAAATGCCTTTGCATGATCAACAGGCACGTTGGGCAGTATGCCATGCCCAAGGTTGGCAATGTGCCGGCCCTGGCCAAAAGCATGCAGCATGTTTTTAACCTCCTTCCTGATAACAGGTACAGGCGACAACAGTTTAGCGGGATCAAAATTGCCCTGCAGTGTTACGTTGCTGCCCGCAAACTGCCTTGCCAACTGCGGGGTAATGCACCAGTCAATGCCCAGCCCATGTGCACCTGTAGCTGCCATACTTTGAAGCGAATGCCATGCACCCTTTGCAAAAATTATTACCGGCACTTCGTCTTTTAACGCTGCCACAATTTGCCTGATGTATTTTAATGAAATATCTTCAAAGTCTGCAGGGCTTAACAAGCCACCCCAACTGTCAAATATTTGTACCACATCAGCCCCCGCTTTTACCTGGCCTTTTAAATACGCAATAGTGGTATCTGTTATCATCTGCAACAATTGGTGCGCCAGGGCCGGCTGCGTATAGCAGAATATTTTTGCTTCGTCAAATGTTTTGGACCCCTTGCCCTGTACCATATAACAAAGCAGTGTCCATGGTGCTCCTGCAAAACCAATTAAAGGCACCCTGCCGCTTAG
This sequence comes from Chitinophagaceae bacterium, assembly GCA_035547455.1. Taxonomy (GTDB): domain Bacteria; phylum Bacteroidota; class Bacteroidia; order Chitinophagales; family Chitinophagaceae; genus JABDFW01. The sequence continues at coordinate 101 of DASZUX010000577.1, read as the reverse complement.
TTGCTGTTTAATAAGTTTTACCGCATCAAATACATACCCAAGGGTTTCATCCACATCAGGCACACGAACACGGGCAATATCTGCATTGGTTTTAATGGGGG
>DASZUX010000576.1:0-3545 GCA_035547455.1 Chitinophagaceae bacterium | reverse complement strand
TTGCCGTGTTAAGTTCGGCAGCAAGATATCTTTCATCTTTAATATCCATTAGCCATATTTGTTTATACGCATGGTAGTGTGCAAGTAGCCCCGTTTTTTGAAGTATTGTAACTTTTTGCCTTGGGCCACATGGTTCTGCATACCCGCCCCCTGTGATTGTCGTAAATACACCCCAAATCATTTGCCAAACACGGCTATGTTTGGTAAATTAACCAGCACAGCAAATTATATAATGACAGCACAAGCACAACCACCCGCCAAAGCCACGCGCCGCGAATGGCTGGCATTAACAATACTGGTATTGCCTACGTTGCTGGTATCAATGGATATGACGGTTACCTACCTGGCACTGCCTGCCATAAGCGCAGCACTAAAGCCTACAAGCGCCCAACTTTTATGGATAACCGATATGTACGGTTTTATTGACGCCAGCCTGTTGATAATAATGGGCACACTGGGCGACCGTTGGGGACTGCGTAAATTATTGCTCACCGGGGGCTTTGGTTTTGCCGCAGCGTCCACACTCGCAGCATTTTCTACAAGCCCGGTGTTGCTTATTATATCGCGTGGTGTGCTGGGTGTTGCCGGCGCTACACTGTTAACCTCAACCATCTCCATCATACGTAATATTTTTCATGATGATGCCCAGCGTACATTTGCCCTTGGCCTGTACACTACCTGTTTCTCTTCCGGCACCATGCTTGGGCCGCTTACAGGCGGTTTTTTGCTCAGCCATTTCTGGTGGGGGGCTGTTTTTCTAATTGCTATACCGTTAATGGTTTTATTATTAAGCACAGCTCCGCTACTGCTGCCTGAGTTTAAAGACAAGACCGCCGGCAGGCTTGACCTGCGGAGTGCCCTATTGCTGGTAACGGCTATACTGGCTGCTATTTATGGCATAAAACAATTAGCGCAGGATGGCTTTGCTGTTTTTCCGGCATCTTGCGTTGCAACGGGTGCTGCGATAGGTATTATCTTCTTTCACCGTCAGCAGGTTACACTGCACCCGTTGATTGATATAAACCTGTTTAAAAAAACCACCTTTAATACTGCTCTTCTTGCTTTATTTACAGGCCTTTTTGCATGGGGCGGTATATTTTTGTTTGTTGGGCAATACCTGCAGCTGGTAACAGGCCTGGATTCATTTACGGCCGGTTTATATACCATGCCTTCTGCCGCAGGCAGTATAGTGCTTTGCATGCTGGCCCCAGCAGCATTGCGTTATATGCGGCGGGGCTTTTTAATAACGGCAGGGTTAATAATACTTGCAGTAGGTATAACGCTGCTTACTCTCGTAACAGTCAATTCCTTAGGTCTGCTGGTTGTGGCTACTGTATTAATGTCAGGCGGCTGCGGTGTAACGGTAACGCTGGGTATTGATATGGTGGTGGCCTCTGCGCCACCTAATAAAGCAGGCGCCGCTGCCGGCATATCAGAAACAAGTACCGGTTTTGGCGGGGCGTTGGGTGTGGCAATCCTCGGCAGTATATGGACAGTATTATACAGGGCCAGGATAAGCCCGGCCATTCCTGCGGGCCTCCCTGCCGCTGATGCGGAAAATATGCGTAATACCCTGGCTGGCGCTATATCAGCCGCATACAGGTTTAACAGTACAATACAGCAACCTGTTATACTTGCAGCACGCAACGCATTTGTGCATTCATTCAATATTACCTGCGGCATTTGCGCGGCATTGGTATTTATTACTGCTTTTATTACGGCCTTAAAATTAAGGCAGGCGTAAATTTCGCTTTGCGGAAATTTAATGTTGGTGTACGCAACCATGCATTAAAAACAAATTTGCGCAGGGCAAATACTTTTTACTTTTGCGCAAACCACTTTTTATGAAATACACATTTTCCGCGGTAATAATGGCATTACTGGTAATTACTTCAAAGGCACAACGTGCCTCCCCCGACACTATTAAAACCAGTAACGGGCCGCTTGTAATACAGCCGGTAACACATGCAAGTCTTGTGCTTTCCGCTTCCAATACAGTTATCTATGCCGATCCTTCTGGCAACCTTGACCTGTTTAAAGGCTTACCCAAACCGGCAATTATAATTATTACCGATATTCACGGCGATCATTTTGATACAAAAGCCATTGAGGCCTTTAAAGACGCCAACACGATTTTGGTTGTTCCCCAGGCGGTAGCAGACAAACTGCCTGCCGCAGACAAAACAAATGTTGTTGTGTTGAAGAATGGTGATAAAACAACGCAGGCGGGCATTTCCATCAGCGCCATACCTATGTATAACCTGCCTGAAAGCCCTACTGCCATGCACACAAAAGGCAGGGGCAATGGCTATGTTTTGGGTATTGGAGGAAAACTTGTGTACATATCCGGCGATACGCAGGGCATACCTGAAATGCGCTCACTAAAAAATATTGATGTTGCATTTGTTTGCATGAACCTGCCTTACACCATGGATATTCATGAAGCCGCAGATGCGGTACTGGCCTTTAAACCAAAAATTGTTTACCCTTTCCACTATCGCGGCCAGGGTGGCTTTGCTGACATAAAGGGTTTTAAAGACCTCGTGGATGCAGGTAATAAGGGCATTGAAGTGCGCCTGCGCAACTGGTATCCCGCAAGTAAATAAGCAAAGATTGTTATGCATGTTATAACAAAGCCCGCAGGCATACCAGCGGGCTTTGTTATTGATGTTAATGCGTTTAATCATGGCCCAGGCACAAATTTTTCATTACGTGTAATTTCCGGCCAGTTATCTGTCCTGAAAGGTGCTGCGGGAAAGCCTTCCTTATTATACAGGTTGGCATATCCGTTCCAGTCCGCCCACGCAAAACGTACTGCTGCGGGATTTGCAACTTCACTTGCGGATACTTCTATTTTATCTCCGTTGATTACCGCATTGGCCGGGTGAAAAATATGGTCGCTGCCAGCAATCTCAAATCCCCGGAGTGTACCATTTTTTGCAAGAAGCCCACTGCCTGCGTACAGGAATGATACGGTTATTTTGTTGCCGGTTACCTGCATACCCTGGTACATAGGCCCGCTGTACATGTTCTTTTTACCATACACTTTGTTCAGCGCAATAGCAGCCAGCCGCCTGCCCACCTCCTGCTTGTTTTTAGGGTGGATATCTTTTTCTTCGCCAATATCGGTTGTTACTGACATGCCTGTGTTTGGCAACGAAAGAGCCATGGCCTGTGCTTCTCTCAACTCGGCCCAGGTACTGCCTTTATTACTGTTACCGCCTCCTGCATCAAATGCTGCAAGCTGCACAAAGAAAAATGGAAAATCGCCCTGGCCCCAATGCCAGCGCCAGTCTTTTATCATTAATGGAAAAGCTTTGCGGTATTGATAGGCTCTGCCTGCATTGGTTTCTCCCTGGTACCAAATCACTCCTTCAATACCAAAAGGTATAAGCGGGTTAACCATGGCATTGTACAGCAATGTAGGGTAGCTGTTAGGGTTTACTGATGCAAAGCCGTAAATGTCTTCAACCTTATACTTCCACTCGCCTGCAAGCGCCTGCATATTGCCGCCCGTTGTTAGTTTCATATCTGCTCCATCGCCG
>DASZUX010000575.1:0-2521 GCA_035547455.1 Chitinophagaceae bacterium | reverse complement strand
CTGTTGTGGGTGTTGACAGCATTAATGACTATTACGATGTAAACCTTAAATACAACAGGCTGGAAGCCTGCGGTATTGCAAAAAAAGAGATAGCGTATAATAAACCTGTAAAGAGTACCGCTAATGAAAACTATACATTTTGCCAGTTGTTGTTAGAGGATAAAGACAATCTAAACAAGCTTTTTTCAGCATACCGGTTTGATATTGTTATAAACCTTGCCGCCCAGGCAGGGGTGCGGTACAGCCTTATAAATGCGGAAGCCTATATAAACAGCAATATAGTAGGCTTTGCCAATATTCTTGAATGCTGCAGGCACCATGGCACCGGCCATTTGCTATATGCCAGCAGCTCAAGTGTATATGGATTAAATGATGATATACCGTTTTCAACGCAGCAAACAGTTGATCACCCCATATCGTTATACGCTGCCAGTAAGAAGAGCAACGAGTTAATGGCACATGTGTACAGCCATTTGTTCGGTCTGCCTACAACGGGTATGCGTTTTTTTTCAGTATATGGCCCGTGGGGCCGGCCTGATATGGCGCTATACATTTTTGCAAAGGCCATAGCAGAAGGCAAGCCCATAGAGGTGTTTAATAATGGCAACATGCGGCGGGATTTTACGTATGTTGACGATATAGTGGAAAGCGTGTCGCGGCTTACCGCCCATAAGCCGGCGGGCATACCGGGATGGTCTGCGTCCAGGGACGGGACAGCCACATCCAGTGCGCCTTACAGGGTATATAACATAGGAAACAGCGCTACGGTAAGCCTGATGGATTTTATAGAGGCCCTTGAAAAAGCATTTGGGAAGAAAGCGATAAAAGAATATAAGCCCATGCAGCCGGGAGATGTGCCGGTGAATTATGCAGATGTAGAAGATTTGGTAAAAGAAATAAATTTTAAACCGCATACAACGGTTGAACAGGGTATAAACAAGTTTGTTGAATGGTTCAGGTGTTATTATAGGGTATAATGTTTAAAGTTAAAATGTTATCCCAATCCTTAGCCTCTAAAACTATAAAAGACATTATTTGAACGATTTCCTGCATATTGCCGGGTAAAAATAATTTTGTGTATTGAGTTCTCTATCCCTGTTTCGTGTAATAAGGATGCTATCTCAACTACGGGGTAGCCTTTTTTGCATACAAAGTTTCCAGGCAAGCAAATGTTCATTGACGGGTATCACAATATTGAATGATGACCATCATTCCGGAGCTTATTAGTGCAAAGTACTTTTACGCTGAGAATAGGAATTAGAAACGGGTGCAGATTAATTAAAGTTTTTAACCTTTCATTTATGCACAGCAGTTATTGCTATTGGCAGTTTAACCAGGTACGCCTTATTGCAAAAGGCAGTTTCTGCCGTCCGCCGCCGTTCATTCGTAGTTATTAACAGCAAAAAGGATATATGCTGGCGTAAGTGGGTATATAATGGTAGAAAACATTTTCTTATATAAAATTGTTAATCATGAAAAAAACGAAATGGGTTTTATTGGCGGCGATATTTTTTGCCGTCTTCACTAATAAATCATACTCCCAGGAACAAACATTGCCTGAAGTAACCGTATTTGCAAGAAATTACAAATATCTCAGGGATGTAAATAGTAAAGATGCTGCTCAGCCCGTGAAGTTGCTTGAGCGAAAAGTAGCATCTTATGACGTGAAAAGTTCGGAATTTTACCAGGATGATTACGACAACTATTTTATAACCTTTTACCTGCCAAGCGGGTATATACTGGCAGTATATGACCAAAATGGAAAGCTTTTGCGGACAGCAGAGCGGTTTAAAAATATAGCCCTGCCAGGTGCAGTAAAAGATGCTATTGCAAAAAGGTACCCTAACTGGGCGATCTCAAAAGATATATACCGCGTGAAATATGACGAGGACACCGATTCAAAGATGGATTACAAATTAGTATTAATGAACGGAGATAAGCGTTTGCGGATTAAAATAAATGATAAAGGGGAATTTACTGATTGAAATATTCTAACAGTGTTATTAAAAAGGTTGGCAAATAGCCAGCCTTTTTTGTTGTAAATGCAAGCTTAATTTTTTCGAGCAAGGTTTTTTTGATTGTTTTAAGTACGAGGATATAAATCATTGAAATGCGGTACAGGTACTATGCGGGTTTGGGCAATTGACTTAAAACCGGTTTTCTTTTAATTTGGAGGAGATGCTGAACAAGCCGTTTCAATCGTTGCGATGGAGCGGCTTATTTGTTTACCGGTAAGGCTCGTTGCTTACTGCCTGGCCATTAAGATTTGCAGTAACTTTTTGTAATAAAAAATGCGTAGAGATATGAAAGATTGCATAGGTTTTCTGAGATTAGTCTTGTAGTTCCACCAGGCATTAGTAAGGCCAAGCTTAATGAGTTTGATATTATAGCGGGGACCTTACAATTTCTCTGAATTTCTGGATGATCAAATTAGCGATCAGCTTCACTTTCGGGGGTGGTTTTTACGTTGCATTTGAAGTGATAAATAAAATGGGCCGCTGTTACAAATAATAATACCTTA
>DASZUX010000574.1:0-3122 GCA_035547455.1 Chitinophagaceae bacterium | reverse complement strand
ATCCCTGTATTTCTTCCGCGTGTCTTCCTGTATGGCTATTTTGTCGTGTTGCATTTTTCTTTGCCTGCCGTCGTAGATGGGGATGGTGATATTAACGCCGAAACTTGTACCAAAGTTTTTATAGGCCTGGTACATAAATGAAGACAGAAAACCGGCATCTGCATACAGGTTTATTTTAGGCTTATAGTTAAAATCAATTTGTGCATCAGCATTTTTAAGCAACATACTGTCAGTAACATATTTATGGTAAAATATGGTATTCTGTGCGCCCGGCATGCTATCTGCCTGCAGGCCAGGGGAGCTGACAGGCGTAAGTGTTGTATCAAAAAGGCCGCATAAATAATTAAGCTGGGCAAAATCATTTTGAAACTGGTTGCGCGCTGCAACCACGGCTATATGTTGTTGCTGCAGTGTTACCAGGAAAGTGAGATAGTCTGTTTGCCTGTAAACCGCAGCCTGTGTAAGCCTTTTTAATACAGTGTCTTCCTTTTGCAGTAAATTATAAACATCACCATTAAACTTGTATTGTTCCCAACTGCCGTAGGCAGTAATATATTGCATAGTAACGGCTTTCTTCAGGTCCTGCCCGGATATCCTGGCTGCAATCCGCAGTGAGTCGTTCAAAAGCCTTAACGCTGAATATTGGTTACTAAGGTTAGCTTTGCTTACCAATTGTTTTGAAGCAGTTACCAGTTCGCTAAAATTACCATAATTGGTAACTACACCGTCATAACCATACCCATGTATAACCGGTGCATAGGAGTTGCCGCTAACGCCGTTTACCTGGGGGCCGTAGCCTGCCGCAATTTTTGCACTGTCTATATAATTTTGTTGTACCTGGTTGGCATAGTCGCTAAATAATGGGCTATTTTGCAAGGCTGCATTTATGTAATAGTCCAAAGTTTTTTCCTGGGCATATACATCTGTGCCTGCTGCCAAATAAATTAAAATAATAAAAACTTTCAGCTTCATTATTCCGGCTTCTTAAAATAAATTGAAAATATATGCATGCCGTTTTCAAAGTTGTACCCGGCATCAAACCCTTCCAGCACACATATTTCTTTAATAATTGCCAGCCCAAGGCCGGTGCCCTCCTGCCCCTCATCAGCTTTATAAAACCGCCGGAAAACCTTATCTTTTTCCAGGCAACCGTTAGCAGCAGTGTTAGAGACAGAGAGAGAATTATCATTCAGCGTAATCACTACCGTCCCGTCGCCCGGGGTGTAGCGAAGGGCGTTCGTAAGCAGGTTGCCGGCCAATATTTCTGCGAGGTGAGGATTCATAAAGATGGCCGCTGGGCGCAGGTCAAACTTCACCGTTAACTTCTTTGCAATAAAAAGATCGGCAAGTTCAGACGCCTTTTTGTGTAAAATATTACCAATATCCACCTGCCCGCTTTTATTAAATTGCCGGTTTTCAATTTTTGCAAGCAGCAATAATGATTGATGCAGCCTTGCCAGTTTTTGCGATGCATCTTCAATATTCAAAATATATTTTAGTTCCCGTTCCTGCAACGAATCGCTTTGCAATAACAAGTCAATTTTACTTCGTATAACGGCCAATGGAGTCTGCATCTCGTGCGATGCATTTTCTGTAAAAGATTTCAGGGCATGGTATTCGTTATAAATCCTTGCGGTCATTTCGTTAAGGCTTTCATTCAATACATTAATCTCGTCAATTTCCTGTTTAGGCAGTTGCATAGGCCTTTCAAAGCTCATATAGTATTTTTTTATGCCGGCTATGGTATCATAAAAAGGCCGCCATAATTTATTTATCAGTAACCTGTTTACAACATAATTAAACAACAGTATAAGCCCTATCATACCAAGGGTTAGTATGATAATAAGGTTTAACAGGTCTTCTGTTTCCGTTTCAGACCTGTTTACCCGGATGCGGTACCAATCCTCTCCTGCCTTAATAGTAAAACTAAGCCGTCTTATCCATTTGTCTTCATGCGCCCTGGGAATATACTTGCTATATGAATCAATTTCATCCCGGGCAGCGGGCCCTGCAACCTGCGTTGCTTCAACCCACTGATGCCTCGTATCCTGGAAGGGCGGCAGTTTATTATAAGCAGCTACATATTCAGTAATCTCCTGCTGCTCGCTGCGCAGCGTATCATCCAACTGGCCATTTAACACAAATGACAGCAGGAAATAAAAGCCGGCTGCACCAATTATAAATGCAGCAACCGTTACCAAAATGTTAACCCTGTTATATTTTGTAAACAGCTTCATTACCCTACCTGCATTTTATAACCTACCCCGTAAATAGACCTGATACAATCCTCGCCACCGGCAGCCACAATCTTTTTACGCAAATTTTTGATGTGCGTGTAAATAAAATCGTAATTACCAAAACTATCAATGCTGTCATCCCACAAATGACTGGCAATGTTATTTTTTGAGAGAACTTTATTGCGGTTTGCTATAAAATATAAAAGCAACTGGTATTCCTTCACCGTTAATGAAATAAACGTATTATTAACTTTCACTACTTTACCGGCAATATCTACCAGTATGTCCCCTGCTATAAGTTCTGCATGGCCTCCAAAGCTTTTACGCCTTAACAAGGCTGCTACCCTGGCGTTAAGCTCAGACAAATGAAAAGGTTTAGTAAGGTAATCGTCTGCCCCGGATTCAAGACCTGTTACGCGGTCATCAATGGAGTTTTTGGCCGAAATAATAATAACAGCTTCGGCCTTGCGCATTTTTTTTAAAAAATTAAGCAGTTGCATACCGCTGCCGCCGGGCAGCATTATATCCAGTATAATACAGTCGTAGTCGTACTCTTTAATTTTATCAAGCGCTGTTGCATAAGTAAAAGCCTGCTCACAAATATAGCCGGGAGAAAGATAGTCAGCTATGCTTTGGCTCAATGGAATTTCGTCCTCAACGATGAGCAGTTTCACAAATAGTATTTTTTACAAACTTACGGGGCAAATCTGGAGGAAAACTGAATAAAAATGTGCCAGGCATCGTTGCCCCTTTAACAGGTAAGAGCCTGTAAAATGCGCCAGGCTTTAACGCTGTAAAAATTTGCAGCCGTAAAAGTTAGGATCAGCCTACGCAGTTTAGGCAAATAAAAAGCGCCATTGCCATAATGCTGCTTTATTTATTGCT
>DASZUX010000573.1:0-8567 GCA_035547455.1 Chitinophagaceae bacterium | reverse complement strand
ATCTGGGTCATCGTTAATCATTATGTTCAGGCTGTCAAGGTCTTTTTTCTTGTACACATCCAGCAATTGCTTAAACGATATTCTCAGGCTGTCAATATCTTTCAGGCTTTTGGCCAGCATTTCCGCCTGTGCCTTGTAAGGTATGCTGTCAAAAATATCCAACTGGTCTTTGGTAGTTTCAAGCCCTTTCAATTCCATTTTTCTTTCCTTAGCCATCTCCTGAAATTTTTGCTCCCACGCCTCGCCCTGGCAACCCAGTACGGCAGGGTAAATAGCTGCTTCCGCCAGCATGGGCTGTACTTTATTCATCATCATCATGGGTATGCCGGTTAATTTTTGAAAATTAGCGGCCACCGTATCATACTCCCCTTTTGGCAACAACTGCTGCAGCGATGTGTCGTTTTTCATCATCATGCCCGTCATGGCATCGGTAATTGTTTTAGGGTCGTCAAGGTCAAGTTCCAGGTAAAGTTGCCTGGTTGTGTTAAACTTTGCTTTTAAAATGTCTGTAACCACTATATCGCCGGGGCACATAAGGTGAATGGTTCCGTATAAAAAAGATGGCTGGGTTATACCCGGCCCGGTTACTTGCCATAACAGGGTATTATTAGTGGTGTTTTTTTGCGGGTTGTCGCTATGGCAGGCCAGGAAAAGCAGGCCAAACAACAGTACATTCTTCATTGCTGTATTTTTAGGTTGTGCAGTTTGGATGTGAAACTAAGTAATAGCAGTTAAAATAAAAAACCCCCGTAAGAATACGGAGGTTGTAAACCAAAACCAACTGCTATGAAAAAAACTTATTGTATTGAAATTTGTTTAGGCTCAGCCTTCACATCTTCTTTTTTAGGCAGTAACAGTTTTAAAATACCGTTTTCGTATTTGGCCTGTATGCCTTCTTCATTAATCTTGTCTTCAACAGTAAAGCTGCGTTTAAAGCTTGCTGATGTAAACTCACGGCGATGTGTTTTGTAATCTTTGTTTTCTGTTTCAGCTTTCTTTTCGTAGCTGATAGTAAGTAACCCTTTGTCAAGGTTTACTTTAAAATCTTCTTTGTTTAGGCCGGGAGCAGATACTTCGAGGTGGTAAGCATCGGCTGTTTCGTGAATGTTCACTGCAGGAACATTAAGGTTAAAATCTTTATTCCATGCAGCGGGCAATTGAGTAAAAAAGTCGTCAAACAGATTGCCAAGATTGCGATAATTGTGTTTTACGAGTGTCATAACCTATACGTTTTTATTTTTTTAATGTTATATGGTATAGGTTTCAAATGGCATACCAATGCCAAAAATCAGTGTGTTTTAAGCCAGTATGTCTAAGAGGTAACATGATGTATGTCAAAATGTCGTTTTTTGATATTTTCGATTCACGAAATAATGCCACAATGTCAATAAAATCCGCTTTTTTGTAGCTTTTTTTCTTTTATTTTTGTGTCAGAAAAAAGAAAAAGGGAGGAAAAAGAACAATGTATCCAGCACAGATAGTAATGCCAATGAAGGCAGAACTTACAGATAACGGCTTTGATGAAATGCTTACACCGGATGAAGTTGACAGCACACTTGCAAAGGATGGCACTACACTGGTAATGATAAATTCAGTATGCGGTTGCGCCGCCGGCAGTGCAAGACCAGGGGTTGTTATGGCAGTACACAATGCAGCAAAAAAACCTGAACGGTTAACTACCGTTTTTGCGGGTTTTGATATTGATGCGGTAAACAAAGTGCGTGAGCACCTGTTGCCCTATCCCCCATCATCGCCCGCAGTAGCCCTGTTTAAAGATGGTGAGCTTGTTCACATGATTGAACGCCACCAGATTGAGGGCAGGCCCGCACAGGTGATAGCACATAATCTTATTGCCGCTTTTAACGAATACTGTTAAGCGGTTAAAATTATCCATGTGGCTTTTTGTTCATGGATGGGTTAGTAAATAACGGCTTCTTCATTCCTGGAGAGGCCTTTTTGTTAAAATAATATTCAGCAACAGTTGCAACAATTATCTTAATACCAAACCCCAAATAAAAAACAAACACGCCATGAAGTATAAATGGGTGTCGTTTCTATCAAAAGTAACTGCAATATGCAATGCCTGCTCACTGGTTATGATTTTTGCCTCAAAATGGGTAAATACACTTTCTTCTTACCAGGCTATTGACGGTACCATTATTATTTTAGGCTTACTTGCATTTTTTTTAAACATTGTTTTGCAGGTTATACTTTTTGTATTGCGCGCCACAAAAAAAGATATACCTGTTGCAGCATGGCTGCGCATTTTTAACATGGCAGCGCTTATAGTGCAACTGGTGTATTATTTTTTAGTGCTGGGTAACTGATAGACGTATAAGACGTATTTTTACCATTAAAGCTTTTAATATGAAAAACTATCTGCTGGTTATTTCCACGCTATTTATAGTAATGTCATGCAGCCAGCCCTCTGCTAAGGATGAAAAAAAAGTACCTGTTGTTGGTTTTGCAGATGCCTTTGTAGATAACACCATTGTACAGGCAAAAAATGGATTTATTGCTGCCCTGCAGAAAAACGGGTTTGATGAAAAGAGCGGTACAGTTAAGATAATTTACAAAAACGCACAGGGAGACCAGCCGGCATTAATACAAATAATTAAATACTTTATATCGCAAAAGGTAGATGTGATGGCTACCTGCCCTTCCATATCTACTATTGCCGCACTGCAAAACACCAAAGATATTCCCGTTTGTATGATGGTATCCCCCACGCCCGCCCTTATGAAATTGACGGACGCACAGGGCAATGGCCCAAAAAACCTGTTTGGCGCAGGAGAAAACCTGGATTATATTGATACTTCTTTTTTACTGATACCCAAAATTGTAAAACCAGCCTCGGGCAAACTGAATGTAGGTATATTATTTAACCAGAGCGAGCCGCAGTCAGTTGATGCCATTAACCGTATAAAACACCTTGCTGAAGCCAACAATATAAACCTGGTGGTGCTGCCTGTAAATTCATCTGCAGAAGTGCAACTGGTAACAGCTTCGCTCCTCTCAAAAAAATTGGATGCTTTTTTCGCCAATCCTGACAATACCGTTTTTGCATCATTTGAAACAATTGTAAAAAACTGTGATAATAACAAGGTGCCCATTTTTACAAGTGAAGCAGGCCTTGTTGACAGGGGCGCAGTGGCAGCCTACGGCGCTGATATCTACCAGTGGGGTTACCAGGCAGGCGAACAGGCTGCTGCCTTTTTAAAAACAAAAGATTCAACTAAGCTGCAATGGCAAATGGTACAAGTAAGAAAAAGAGTTTATAACCCCGAAGCAGCAAAAAAATATAATCTTACAATACCGGCTTCATTTCAAGCAATACATTAATGGAGTTTTATTTAACAGCTTTACAAATGTCTCTTTGCCTCGGGGCAATGGCTATGGGAATTTTCATTACCATGAAAATATTCAACATACCTGATATTACTACAGATGGCAGTTACACACTTGGCGCAACAGTATCGGCCTTACTGCTTACGCATCATACTTCTCCCTATATTGTTATGCCGGCCAGCATGCTTGCCGGCGCCATTGCCGGTACCTTTACCGGGCTTATTCATACCAAACTTAAGATAGACGCATTACTCTCAGGCATCCTGGTTATGACGGGGCTATATTCCATAAACCTTATGATTATGGGCAGGTCAAACATCCCGCTTATTAATATTTCATCTATATTTTCTTCGCCCAGGTTTTTTGAGAATGATATTTATAACCAGCTTGTAACAGGTATTATTATCATTGGCATTATCGCTGCGGCAATCACGTGGCTGCTGAAAACCGATTTTGGCATTGCCATGCGGGCAACAGGCAACAGCGCTACCATGACGAGGGCCCTGGGTGTTAATAACGACAGGATGAAAATAACGGGGCTTGCCATGGCCAATGCGCTTACCGCCCTTAGTGGCAGCCTTGTAGCGCAATACCAGGGCTTTGCAGATATAAACATGGGTATAGGCATTGTTATTACGGGCCTTGGTTCGGTGTTAATTGGCGATGCATTGCGGCTTTGGCTGAATGTTAATAAGATAGCCCTGCAGGTTTTGCTTGTTATTTTTGGCAGTATTGTTTTTCAAATGGTATTAGCTGTTACATTAGCTGCAGGTATTGATTATTCAGTATTAAAACTGGTAACAGCACTGTTTGTTTTATTAATAGTAGCATTACCACGGGTAAGCGGCCAATTAAGAAATGGATAAATGATTTTACTGCAACATATTACCAAAACATTTAACAAAGGCAGGGTAAACGAGGTTACGGCCCTGCATGATGTTTCGGTGGAAATTAAAAAGGGGGAGTTTGTGGTGATGATTGGCGCTAATGGCAGCGGCAAGTCAACATTGCTGAATATTATTGCGGGTTCCGAAAAATGCAGCAACGGTACAATCATGATAAATGGCGCTGATGTAACATCTCTTGCAGAGCACCAGCGCAGCCGGTGGATTGCAAGGGTTTTTCAAAACCCTTTTAATGGTACAGCTCCTGATTTAACCATTCTTGATAATTTCCGGCTGGCGGCATTACGTGCAAACCCAAAAAAATTGTCTGTTGGCATTACAACCGCTTTTAAAAAAACAGTGCAGGATAAAATAGCTACGCTTGGTATGGGACTTGAAAACAAAATTAACCAGCCAATGGGCAGTTTATCCGGCGGCCAGCGCCAGGCGCTTACGCTGCTTATGAGCACGATGGATAACACCGACATTTTACTGCTGGACGAGCCTACTGCTGCATTAGACCCTAAAAGTGCCAATATTGTTTTGAGCCTTGCCGACAGGCTGATTAGAGAATATAACCTAACCACCTTGTTTGTAACACACAATCTTAAAGATGCGCATCAATATGGTAACCGGCTGATTCAAATGCAGGAAGGCCGGGTGCTGCGCGATATTTCCACTGCACAAAAAGTTGCGCTTAATCTAACTGAGTTATTTGAATGGTTCGGGTAAGGCAAACATGCCGGTCATTAAATAATGCTTCTTAAAAAATATTGCTGCCGGCAGCATACAAATAAGTCTATAAATTTAGTAGGAGTATCATATAACATAATTTTATTATTTAATTTATTCTTTTATTTGGCTAACTGGTAACGATAATATACTTTTACAACACTAATTTAGTAGACTAATGAGCAGCATTACACCTTCCACAAATTTCTTTTCCTGCTATTTTTGTTGTAGGCCTGTGTGTTATATGTGCTGTTGTTGTTAACTGCACATCCGCTGTAACACCCGTTTTATCTCATCTTCAACTAAAATTTTACCGACTTTTTTATGACACAAGAACTTAAATTTTACTCGAATCTTTTACCCGACAAAATAAGTGGACTATCTATTGCTGATGCATTAAAAAAACTGGCTGCCGAGTTTCCCGGTAAAGTAGCTTTTTCAACAAGCTTTAGCTGGGAGGACCAGGCAATAACCCATATAATACTTACCAATAACATACCCATTGAAATATTCACGCTTGATACAGGCAGGCTGTTTGACGAAACGTATTATGTATGGAGCCGTACCAATGAAAAATATAACACCCGTATAAAAGCTTATTACCCCCAGGCGGAAGAATTGCAGGAATATATTGGAGAAAATGGCCCAAACGCTTTTTATGAATCAGTACAGTTGCGTAAAACATGCTGTTATATACGCAAGGTTGAGCCTTTAAAGCGCGCCCTTGCAGGAAACGAACTATGGATTACGGGCTTGCGCTCAGAGCATTCTCCCGAAAGGAAAAATCTTCCGCAGGTGGAATGGGATGAAGCCAACCAAATAATAAAATACCATCCTATACTTGACTGGACAACAGAAGAGCTAACCACATTCATCTATTCAAATCATATACCTTATAACACCCTGCACAATAAAGGCTTTGTGAGCATAGGTTGTGCGCCTTGTACAAGGGCCATAAAAGCGGGGGAAGATTTCAGAGCTGGCCGCTGGTGGTGGGAAAACAAAGATTCAAAAGAATGCGGGTTACATGTACACAGCTAATGCTTTTTATTTTACAAAACAATCTACAAAAATGATAGACTAATGAAGAGCGAGTTAAGGGGAAAGGTATTTTTTATTGGCGCGGGACCAGGGGATCCATCGCTGTTAACCATAAAGGCAGCAGAAATTTTAAAAAAGGCTGAGGTGGTACTTGCAGACCGGCTTGTGAATAGTGAAATTATCAATCAATATGGTAATTCATCTGCACTGGTAATACCAGTAGGCAAGCAAGGAGGGGCCGCAGCATCAAAACCGCAGGAAGAGATAAATACGCTTTTGTATAAAATGGCTAAACGGTTTCAAACGGTAGTACGGTTAAAAGGAGGCGATGTATCTGTTTTTTCCAACATATTAGATGAACTGGAAACATTGCGGTCCCGCAATATTCCGTACGAAATAATACCCGGTATAAGTGCCGTATCAGGCGCTGCCGCCTATGCGGGGATACCACTTACAGCCAGGAATTATTCTACCGGGGTACGCATACTAACATATTACCAAACGGCAGCTATCAGCAGTGAAGCATGGAAAGATATGGCCCGCTTTGAAGATACGCTGGTGTTTTACATGTCGGGCAGTACGCTGCATAACATTGTTTATAAGCTGGTAGAGGCAGGAGCAGATCCTTCCATACCTTTTGCAGTAATTGAACAGGCTACCACACCCCACCAGTGCGTACATGCTTTTACCCTTGAAGATTATCTTTTAAAAAATTATGATATAGCATTTACCAGCCCGTCACTTGTAATTATGGGCAAGGTAGCTGCATTGCATAAAAATTTTGCATGGCTGCCTAACAGCGCAGAACGCAGGCCTTTTTTTACACCATTGCAAAACGATACCGATATAACAGCATTATTAAACTTTTATCAAAACCAGCCTAATGTTAGCCGAACTTAAATTAAAAGCCTTGCGGGAACTGGTGAAGGACGCATCCAAAGATGAGCTTATCTGGATAAATGGCTTTATAAGTGCATTAACAGGAGATTTCCCTGCTACTGCTTTAAGTGAGCCAGCCGTAAAAGCACAGGCAACCTCAGCATTATCCGGTTGTACCATTGCTTACGGAACTGAGACAGGAAATTCCAAAAGGGTAGCCATTGATTTTAGCAACAGGCTTAAAAAGCAAGGCGTTCAGTCAAAAGTAAAAAGTCTTGATCAGTATAAAACATCAGATCTTTCAAAGGAATCATGCCTGTTGCTCGTAATAAGTACACAAGGTGATGGCGAACCCCCTGCGGCGGCAAAGAAATTCTACGATTATATACAACAGAACGATTTACAGTTAGGACACCTTAAATACGGTGTGCTGGCGCTGGGCGATTCGTCGTATCCCCTGTTTTGCCAGGCTGGCGAAGATATAGATGCACGCCTGCAGGCGCTGGGCGCAGGCCGGCTAATTAATTTAAAAAAATGTGATACAGATTTTGAAGATGATGCCCACGCCTGGATAAACGAGTTAATCAATAAAGCCATTAATACCCCCGCTGCTGTTCCCGCAATAGCACAGGTAACAGCAAAACCTGCAAAAAATGGCAAGAAAATATTTGACGGAGTAATAAGTTCAACCCTTAACCTTAATGATCGAGGATCGGCAAAAGAAACCTATCATATAGAGATAAGCACTGAAGATGAACTTGTTTATGAGCCAGGCGATTCAATTGGCCTTATTGCTGAAAACAGTGCAGCCGCTGTTGGCAAAGTGCTTTCCCTGCTGGCCATAAATGACAATGATGGTTTATTGTACAAAGAGCAGCAATACCGGGCTGCTGAATTGCTGGGGAAAAAGCTTAACATACACTACATGCCGGAACGTGTTGTACAGCAATACGCCCGGCTTGTACAAAAAGAAATACCCCAGGTAAAAATGGATCTTGCTGATTTATTGCGTATTTACCCGCCAGATAACAGCACCACCACCCAACAGGTAATTAATTTACTGGAAACTATTACCCCACGCCTGTATTCCATTTCTTCTTCCGTTGCAGCACACGGCGGTAACGAGGTGCATATTACCGTTTGCAGGAGCGCCTTTAATATAGACGGGCAAACACGTTATGGTTTGTGCTCCAACTACCTTTCCGGTTTGGAAGAAGGGAAAAAAATACAGTTTTATATACAAAAGAATAATTCGTTCAGGCTGCCCGCGCCTGATGCGGATGTAATAATGATTGGCCCGGGCACAGGTATTGCCCCGTTTCGTTCTTTTTTGTTTGAAAGAGAGGCACTTGGCGCCGGTGGCCGTAACTGGTTATTTTTTGGCGACCAGCATTTTGTAACGGATTTCCTGTACCAGACAGATTTACAAACGTTTATGGAAACGGGTGTATTAACGAAACTAAATACGGCTTTTAGCCGCGACCAGGAACATAAAGTGTATGTACAACACAGGATGCAGCAACAGGCCAACGAACTTTTTAGCTGGATTGAAAATGGCGCCAGTATATATATATGCGGCGCCAAAGACCCGATGAGCCTTGATGTGGAAGACACATTGCTTAATATTATTGCAACCCAGAAAGATGTAAATAAAGCCGAGGCAAGGGCCTGCTTAGATAACCT
>DASZUX010000572.1:0-3627 GCA_035547455.1 Chitinophagaceae bacterium | reverse complement strand
AATTGAATGCCGAATACAGGTTTGATATGATGAGCGTGGGCAGTGTTAAAATTTCCCGTGCTTTGTTTGCTGATGCCGGCAATATATGGAATATAAAAAAGAGCGCTGCTTTACCTGATGCAGAGTTTAACCTCGGCCGCTTAGGTAAGGATATTGCAATAGGGGTGGGGACGGGCCTGCGGCTTGATTTTAGTTATTTTTTAATAAGGCTTGATTTTGGTTTGAAAATGAAAGACCCTGCACGGGCAGTAAATAACGGATGGTTAGACCTGAGGCATTTTACCTGGCGAGATAATGAATATGGTGTGTCTATAAATAATTATGCTTTTCAATTAGGCATCGGCCTGCCATTTTAATATTTTCCTGATACGATTACCGGTTTTACTTGTTGTTACATTTATCCCTTATTATTTTATAAAATATTTTTTTTTATAATCTCTTGCTGTTTTTTTTCAAATTACCAGCTTGGCATGCTATATTTGACTGCTGCATTTTATTAAATCCACCTTTGTAAAACTATTTTCTAAGTTGCATGCCTGTACACCACACCCCCGGAGAAAAAAACAGAAATGGATAATTCAGTATTAGTATTTTTAATCGTTGACCTTACGCTGCTGGCAGTAATCATTCTTCTAAAAACAATACTGTGGGTTAAGGCTTCGCGTAGAAGAAGTTTCGGAAGTTGGTTTTATTTTACCAAGTACGACATCATGAATGCCTCAAACCAGGCATCAAAAAAATTAAAACGCAGGCAAAATGCATGGACTGTGGTATTGCTCGTCTATTTTATCGCCAGCCTTATCAGTGGTTATTTTGTTTATGTTGCCACAACAATCTAACCCGCTACGAATACATTTCCCCGCGTAGTTGCTGTACTCTTGTGTCCGCCAGGTATTCGTCAAAGGTCATTAGCCTGTCAATAATGCCTTTAGGTGTAAGTTCAATTATTCGGTTGGCCACCGTTTGCATAAAAGTATGGTCGTGTGAGGTTATGAGCACAATGCCGGGAAATATATTACAGCCTTCGTTAAAGCTTTGTATGCTCTCAAGGTCCAGGTGATTGGTTGGTTGGTCAAGTACCACTACATTAGGGTTTTGCAGCATCATGCGGCTTATCATGCAGCGCACTTTTTCACCGCCGCTTAAAACGCTTGTGTTTTTCATTATATCATCGCCGCTAAAAAGCATTTTTCCCAGGAAGCCTCTTAAAAAAGGCTCATCAGCATCTGTTACATGCGGCGGAACAAACTGCCTCAACCAGTCAAGCAGCGGAAGGTTACCTGTAAAAAAATCATTGTTTTCAAGAGGCAGGTAAGCTTTTGTAATGGTGGTACCCCACTCAAACTTTCCTGCATCAGCAGGTATATTATTATTTACGACCTCAAAAAAGTTAGTAACCGCAAGTGCATCCTTGCTTAAAAAAGCAATTTTTTCGCCTTTATTAACGCTAAAAGTTACTTTATTAAATAATAACCTGCCTTCAACACTTTTACTAAGGTTTTCAACATTCAGTATCTGGTTGCCTACTTCGCGCAAAGGCTGAAATATAATGCCGGGGTATTTCCTGTTAGATGGCTGAATTTCTTCTATCGTTAATTTTTCCAGCGCTTTTTTACGTGAAGTTGCCTGCTTGCTTTTTGATGCATTGGCTGAGAAGCGTGCAATAAAGTCAAGCAAAGCCTGGCGTTTTTCTTCTATCTTTTTATTCTTATCGTTTATTTGGCGGCTCATCAACTGAGATGACTCATACCAGAAAGTATAGTTGCCAGTAAATATTTTAATTTTCTG
This sequence comes from Chitinophagaceae bacterium, assembly GCA_035547455.1. Lineage (GTDB taxonomy): Bacteria > Bacteroidota > Bacteroidia > Chitinophagales > Chitinophagaceae > JABDFW01. Next base: position 1,839 of record DASZUX010000572.1, on the reverse strand, counting down.
CCTGTCAACATCGGCCACATGTGTGCATACGGCATCAAGAAAGTGACGGTCATGGCTTACCACAAGCACAATATTTTCATAATCAGCTAAAAAGTTTTCAAGCCAGCCGATTGTTTCAATATCAAGGCCGTTTGTAGGCTCATCAAGCAATAATATATCGGGGTTGCCAAATAATGCCTGTGCCAGCAGCACACGCACTTTTAAATTGGCGGGAATATCTTTCATCAGGCTTTGGTGATAAATTTCCGTTACACCAAGGCTGCTTAAAAGGGTTCCTGCATCACTTTCTGCCTCGTAACCGCCCATTTCACCAAATTCAGCTTCAAGTTCGCCAGCCCGCATACCATCTTCTTCCGTAAAATCAGCTTTTGCATAAATAGCTTCGCGTTCATGCATTATTTGCCACAGCTTTTTGTGCCCCATTAAAACGGTGTTAAGTACTGTATCTTCATCAAACTCAAATTGGTTTTGTTTAAGTACAGCCATGCGTTCGCCGGGTGTAATTTCAACAACCCCCTTATTAGGCTCAATTTCCCCACTCAATATTTTTAAAAAAGTTGACTTACCGGCGCCGTTGGCCCCTATAATGCCGTAACAATTGCCTTTTACAAAAGTCAGGTTTACTTCATCAAACAAAACTCGCTTGCCATACGCCAATGTTATATTCCGGGCACTTATCATAATACTGTTATTTTAAAACCGCCGCAAAAGTAAGGGTTACGGGTGGTATTTTGGGGTTAAGGTGTATACAATGGCAGCGTGTGTAAATATTTTTTAATAATTTCTTTCGATAATATTATTGACGTTAAATTCGCAAAAACAAATCATCAATGAGTGTGGCCGAAAAACTCGCGTCTATGAAGTCAGAAAAATCAGCCGCTAATCTCAAAGCCGGGCAGGCATTTTTGGAAGAAAACAAAAAACGCGCAGGTGTGGTGGAACTTGCCAGTGGCCTGCAATACGAAGTGCTGGTGGAAGGTACCGGCCCCAAACCGAGAATTTTTAATAATGTTACCTGCCATTATCATGGTATGCTGATTGATGGTAGTGTATTTGACAGTTCTGTAAACCGCGGCCAGCCGGCAACCTTCCCTCTTACAATGGTAATAAAGGGCTGGACAGAAGGGCTGCAGCTTATGCCTGTGGGCAGCAAATGGCGTTTTTTTATTCCTCCTCACCTTGGATATGGCGACAGGCATGTAAGCCAGCAAATAACACCTAACAGTACACTGGTGTTTGATGTTGAATTGCTGGGTATTGCGTAAAAACTTAAGTTACTTGCCCGGAATTGGCAGGTTATTCACTCAACTCAAGCCAGCGCATTTCTTTTTGCTCAAGCTCCTCTGTAAGGGCTGTTATACGTGCCGTTATTTTTGATAATTCCTCAAAGGAAATGTTGCCGCTCATTTTTTCCGTTAATGCTTTTTTCTCTTTTTCAAGCAAAGGTATTTCCGTTTCTAATTGTTCAAACTCCCGTTTTTCCTTATATGACAGTTTTCGCTTAGCAGAAGCCTCTGCCGGGGGCAGAACGGTTGAAGCGGCAGGCACTGCAACTGTTTTTGGGGTATATTCTGCCTGCTTTTTCTTTTCTTCCTCTTTAAGCCACAGCCGGTATTGTGTGTAGTTGCCGGGAAAATCGCGTACCACACCATCGCCTTCAAACACAAATAGATGATCAACCAGCCTGTCCATAAAGTATCGGTCGTGCGATACAATTAATACACATCCCTGGTACTCGCTTAAAAAATTCTCCAGCACGGCAAGGGTAGGCAGATCAAGATCGTTGGTAGGTTCGTCAAGAATCAGAAAGTTTGGATTTGTAAATAAAATGGTAAGCAA